>WJMH01000009.1 GCA_014728045.1 Candidatus Omnitrophota bacterium | reverse complement strand
TGGAAGAGCGCCAGGACATCCGGGATGAACTCACCCGGATAGACAAAGCCGAAGAGGCATATAAGAAAGAACAGGCTCGCCTAAAAGCCGAAGAAGAAGCCCGGAAAGAACGCGAGAGGATCGCCCGCGAGAAAGCCGAAGCTGAAAGGGAAGCCGCACGACGCGCTGAGAGGATAGCGGGTTACCTTGAAAGGGCAAGGAAAGAACTTGCCGACAATGACTTCGCTGGTGCGAGGCGTTACGCAGAGAGAGCACTTGAGGTGGAAGAGCGCCAGGACATCCGGGATGAACTCACCCGGATAGACAAAGCCGAAGAGGCATATAAGAAAGAACAGGCTCGCCTAAAAGCCGAAGAAGAAGCCCGGAAAGAACGCGAGAGGATCGCCCGTGAGAAGGCCGAAGCTGAAAGGGAAGCCGCACGACGCGCTGAGAGGATAGCGGGTTACCTTGAAAGGGCAAGAAAAGAACTTGCCGACAACGACTTTGGCCGCGCGAGGCGTTACGCAGAGAGGGCGCTTGACGTAGAGGACCGCCAGGACATCCGGGATGAACTCACCAGGATAGACAAAGCTGAAGAGGCATATAAGAAAGAACAGGCTCGCCTAAAAGCCGAGGAAGAAGCCCGGAAAGAACGCGAGAGGATCGCTCGTGAGAAGGCCGAAGAACTAGAGCGCTCGAAAGAGGCTAGGTTACGCCGAAAGATCGCCACTTATCTAAAACGTGCGAGAAAATACATGTTCAATAATCAGTACGAGAAAGCGCGTGACGCAGTTAAATATGCTCTTGAAATAGATAATGCAAACGATGATGCTAGGGCTATGTTAGATGAAATAAACAATGCGGAAGAGATCTACAATAACCAGATAAGACGAAAAGAGTTGCAAGGCCAGCAATAACATCATCGCCAAAGTGCCAGATAGTAACAGGATATTTACGGCAAGGGATATCTTTATCATAAAAGGAGGAAAGCATGGGTATAAATTTCAATGAATTCCTGAACAGGTTGAAACAATACCTGAAAAAGGGTTCGGAATCCATGAAGAATATAGATGTTAAGAAAGCCGCTGAGAACATGAGAAACGTCGACCTTAAAAAGGCAGCGGAGAACCTGAAAAATATCGATATTACGAAAATAAGGATAGACCCATCCAAGATCAAGAAAAATTATATCTGGATATTGCTGGGTATTTTAATAACTGCCGTTATTCTTACCCGGACAGTGGGCAAGATCAAGCAAGTGCTCTTCGGTCCCAAGGCCGAGGAGGTCAAGGAGATGGTCGAATTTCTTGAAACCACACCCGTTAAGGTCTATAAAGTTAAGCGGATGGATTTTAAGGACACTCTTCCGGTAATGGGCAGAATAGAGGGGCGACGCGAGATAGAGCTTAAGTTTGATGGGAAAGGGATATTGGAAAGCTTCAATTTCGAGGAAGGGGAAAGGATCCTAGAGGGTGATATTATCGCAAGTTTAGACCAGAAAGATGCTCTGCTTAAATTGAAATATGCCAGTCTTGAACTGGAAAAAGCGAAAAAACTCTATGAGGTCGGCGGTGTGGATAAACTCGCCGTTGAACAGAAAAAACTCGAATACGAGTCCGCCAAAAGGGATCTTGAAAAAACGAACATTTACGCGCCAAGTGACGGGTACCTGGGCAGCAAGGAAAAAGATGCGGGGACTTACGTGACTTCACAGGACAAAATAGGTACCTTCGTGGACTTCAGCGAGGTATATGCCACCTTTGATGTTATTGAGGAGGATTCACCCAAGATAGAGCTCGGGCAGAACGTTGAAATATTCATCGATGCATTGCCCGGGGACTCCTATGTGGGCACAGTGGACAGCATGTCACCGATGATTCAGGGAAGAACAAGGACACAGACGGTAAAGGTCGAGCTGGATAACGAAGATAACAAGTTGAAGCCTGGCATGTTCGCGCGCGCGATAATCAATACTTACGAAAAAAGGGATGCTTTGATCATCCCGGCATCTGCTTTCAAAAAGAAAGAGAACAAGTATTTCATCTATGTCGTCCATCCTGAAGCAAAAGAAGAGAAAGCGGAAGAGGAAGAAGACATGTTGGCTGGTGCTGAAATGGGTACGGTCGAGGAAAGAGAGATAGAGATAGAATATCTTACCCATGATGCCGCTGAAGTTGCCAAAGGGGTGAAAGAGGGAGAACTGGTGATCAGAGAACTGCACCAGGAGTATAAGGATAAAGACAAGGTCGAGATCACGGAGATACAAGAGACCCTCTTTTAGCGCCTCTTAACATAATGTAAACAAAGAACTTATACATATGGGCTTACCTGAATTTTCTACAAGGAAACCGGTAACTACTATCATGATATTCCTGGGGGTCATGCTCTTCGGGGTGATCTCTCTTGCGAAGCTGCCTCAGGAATTGTTCCCGCCGATCACATATCCTCAGCTAACGGTTTTTACCGGATACGCTAACGCGGCTCCCGAGGAAATAGAGACCCTTCTTACCAGGCCGGTGGAAGAAGCCGTAGGTACCGTAAGCGGTCTTAAGAGCATCAGGTCTATTTCCAAGGAAGGCATATCGCTGGTCATGGCGGAGTTTGGATGGGAACAGAACATGGACTTCGCTTCCCTGAGGACCAGGGAAAAAGTAGACCTTATCAAGGCACGGTTGCCCAGGGACGCCTCGGAACCCCTTGTCGTGCCTTTCAATCCATTCGCATTGCCGGTTATGACTATCAGTGTTACGGGTAACCGCAGCCCTATGGAGCTTCGCCAGATCGCCATGGATGTAGTCAAGGAAGAGCTCGAGAAAGTCGACGGCGTTGCGTCGGCGTCGGTCGAAGGGGGTCTGGAAAGAGAGATAATGGTAGAGGTCGACCAGGCAAAACTGAAAACATACGGCGTAGCCATACTTGATGTCTCCGATGCCATAACCAATTCCAATTTGAATTATCCGGCGGGAACGATAAAAGAAAGCTTTTACGAATACCTTATCCGTACACTGGGGGAGTTCCAGACGGTTGACGAGATAGAAGAAGTAGTCGTAAAAAGCAAGCATCCCGAAGAGGACAGAAGGCTGCCCTTCGAAATGGAGATGAAAAGGCGCGATATCAGCGTGCAAACCAATATCGTCCAGGTCAAGGATGTGGCTAAAGTGGAGGATACCGTAAGTGAAAGGAGCAGTTATTCCCGCCACAACGGCAAGGAGAACGTTTCCGTTTCGATACAGAAGCAGGCTCAGGTCAACACCATGCAGGTAATAAACAAGATACGGTCCGTTTTTCCGCGTCTTGAGAAACTGCTCCCAGATGACGTAAAACTTGAAGTCGTTTACGACCAGTCAATATTCATCAAAGACGCCATTAACGGTGTAAGAGACGCTGCCTTCCAAGGGGGGATACTGGCATTTCTTGTGCTTCTTGTCTTCCTGCGCAATGTCAAATCATCCGCGATAGTCACCTTGAGCATACCCATATCCGTGATGATAGTATTCACGTTCATGTATTTCGGGGGGCTTTCGATCAATATGATGTCACTGGGGGGATTGGCACTTGGTGTCGGTATGCTTGTTGATAACGCGATCGTTGTTATCGAGAATATATTCCGGCACCGTGAAATGGGCAAAACCTCCGAAAAAGCAGCCACCGAAGGCGCGGAAGAGGTCTCCAACGCCATAGTCGCATCCACGCTGACAACGATAGCGGTTTTCCTTCCCATGATATTCGTCGTGGGTGTGGCGGGACAGCTTTTTAAGGAGCTGGCCTTTACGGTCACTTTTTCCCTTATAGGTTCTTTGTGGGTCGCACTCACCCTTATCCCGCTTCTTAGCTGTAAACTGGGCAGTAGTGCCAAAGAAGCCGCTAAAGGCGCAGCGGCATTCGAAGGCGGCGAACTTTGGAAAAAGGTGGTAGATAAATACGAAACGATGCTGAGGTATTTCCTTGATCACAGGAAAATAGGCCTGACCGTGGTTCTGGTGATATTCGTATCCAGCCTTTTCATAGTCAATTTCCTGGAGAAGGAACTCATGCCAAAGACCGACCAGGGCCAGTTCATTATCAAGGTGGATATGCCGGTGGGGACAAAGGTCCAGGAAACCAACAAGAAGGTCATCCTGGTGGAAGATGAGCTCCTGGAGCACTCTCTCGTTAATTCCGTGGATGTTGTCGTCGGCGCCTCAAGAGGGAAATCAGCCAAGGACATAATCAAAAGCATGGGCTCGCACCAGGCGAGGATAATTGTCAACCTGGAGGAAGAGCGGGGCAAGATCAAGACCATAGATGTTGTCCAGGAACTCAAGGACAGGTTCGATGCGAGGAAAGACCTTGAGGATACGAAGATAGAATTCTCCCTGCAGCAGGGTGTAATATCCGGTGCTTTCGGCGGAGGCGGAAAACCCATAACCATAGAGATAAAGGGCGAAAAACTCGAGGTCATGGAGGCTATTGCCCGCAGGATCGAAGCGGGTCTTGAAGAGATACCCGGAATATTCGGCATAGAAGATGACGTGCCTGAGCCTTCGCCCGAGATCAAGATAAACGTGGACAAGGACAAGGCGGCACTTTATAACATCAATGTGGTAGAGCTTGCCAGGATAGCTCAGATGGTACTCAGAGGTTATATTCCTTCCCAGTTCAAGGAAAAGGGCAGGGAGATAGATATCAGGGTCAGGCTTCGCGAACAGGACAGGGATACTTATGCAGAGCTTTCGCAACTAAGGATAAACGCGCCCGGCGGTTTCATGGTGACCCTGGGCAGTGTGGCGAATTTCGAAAGGGGTAAGGGTCCGAGCTCAATTACTAGGTTGGGGCAGGAGCGGACCATAATGGTATACGCAAGTGTTGCTGACAGGAAACTTTCTGAGGTGGTTGCTGATGTAGCGAGAATGCTCAGCGACATGAAGTTCGAGACCGGCTACAGGGTGAAAATGGCCGGTGAATCGGAAGAGATGAAAAAATCGTTCGCCAGCCTCCAGTTCGCACTGATACTCTCCATAGTCATGGTGTATATGATCATGGCGGCACAATTCGAATCGCTCACGCAGCCATTAATAATACTTTTCACCGTGCCCCTTTCCCTCATAGGTGTCATGCTGAGCCTTTGGGGCACTAATACTTCCATAAACGTCGTCGCTTTGCTGGGTGTTATCATGTTGGGGGGTATTGTTGTTAATAACGGTATTGTGCTTATCGATTACACCAATATACTCATGCAGCAGGGAAAGGGGATGTTCGAGTCGGTCGTTGAGGCCAGTAAGGCCAGACTGAGACCCATTATCATGACGGCTTTGACCACTGTTCTCGGTCTTGCGCCGATGGCCCTTGCCGTCGGGAGAGGAGCGGAGCTACGCGCTCCCATGGCCATAAGCGTTATGGGCGGTCTTATATTCTCAACGTTTTTAACTCTGGTAGTGATCCCCTCTATCTTCATAATAGAGAACAATGTAAGGACCCGGTTAAAAGAAAGACTGATGACTTTCTTCGGGCGAGGCAAGCCCGAAGCCGGCCAGTAGCAGACAGTGCCGTAAAAGATAAAGGGGCCGGGGAGAAAGCATCCCGGCCGCGTTTATTAAAGAGACAATGAGCTTATCAAGTTTTTCCATAAAAAGGCCTATCACTACGATAATGATCTTTTCGGCCTTGTGCCTCATGGGCGTAATAGCGATAACAAGGCTTCCGGTGGAACTTTACCCGGACATATCATTCGGACAGATCAGTATCATAGTTCATATCCGAGGCGGCATACCTCCGACAGAGGTCGAAACCATGGTCTCCAAGCCCATAGAGGAAGCTGTCAGCACGGTCGCGCATCTTGAGAGAATGATGTCCATTTCCAAAGAGGGTGAATCCACCGTTGTCCTGAGTTTTGAGCGGGGGATAAACATGCAGCTGGCGGCCATGGAGGTAAGGGAGAAATTCGCCAAGGTAAAAGAGCAAATGCCCAAAGAGGCCGAAAAACCCATTATCGCCCAGTTCTCCCAGACGGATGTTCCCATAGTGATCTTTGCGGTTACCAGCCGCAAGCGCACAACGGAGGAACTTCGCAAGATCGTTGATGAAAACATAAAAGAGAGGATCAAGCGCATAACAGGTGTCGCCAATGTTGAAATCGGCGGAGGACGTGAAAGGAAAATAATAATAGAAGCCGACAAAAAGGCACTTTACCGTTACGCGGTATCGCTGAACAGGCTGATAGCGGCGCTGGGGGGCAGCAACCTAAACCTTTTGACGGGAGAACTCAAGCGGAAAAAGGACAAGGTGATGATCCGGGCCATAGGCCAGTTCGAGACGGTCGACGACATAAAGAACACGGTCGTTATCACAAAACCCGACGGGTCCGCGGTAAGGGTCAAGGACCTTGCCGAGGTCAAGGATTCGTATCTTGAGGCAAAAAGTTACGCGAGGATCAATGTAAGGCCTATTGTCTCGGTCTATGTCCAGAAGGAATCCAAGGCGAATACGATAGAGGCCGCCCAGCAGATAATCGAAGAGATAGATCTTTTGAAGGAAGAGCTTCCAGAGGACATATCAATAACGATAACAAAGAACCAGTCGGTATTCATAAAAAAATCCATCGCGAACCTCAGGGATTCACTGCTGCGCGGGGCTGTAATGATCGTTTTTATACTCATGCTCTTCATGGGAAAGCTAGGCAAAAAAGCCATGTTCGTCGTTCCCCTGGGGCTACTGGCCGCCACATTCTCCCCCATAGGGCCACTTTATGTTCTTCTTTTCGGGATAGTCGTGTTCCTCGTCTCTTTCAAGAAGTACCGTCCCATACTTATTGTCGCGGTATCCATTCCCATCTCTCTTATCATAACATTCGGCTTTATGGACCTGTCGAACATGTTCGTTCCCGCTATCATGGACATGACGATAAATTTCATGACGCTTTTCGGACTGGCCCTAGGCGTAGGTATGCTCGTTGACAACTCCATCGTTGTTTTCGAGAACATAGTCACCAAGAGCGAGCAGGGCATGGAGAGGGTCGAAGCGGCGATAAACGGCAGCACCGAGATGAACGTGGTCATATTCGCTTCTACGCTTACGACGGTTATAGTGTTCCTGCCGATGATATTTGTCAGTAAATCCATGAGCATGCTTTACGGGGGTGTGGCGTGGACAGTGACCTTCTCTCTCAGCATATCGCTTTTCGTATCGCTCATGATCGTGCCTCTTATGAGCTCGCGCGTTAAGCTGGTCGAGGAACAGGGCGAAAGCCAGCAGGTCAAGGAAGGGTTCCTCCTGCCGTTCTACAGGCTGCAGGAAAAGGGGCTTCTGTTCGTCTTCCGCAGAAGGTTTCTGATAATCTCCATAGCCATCGTGCTTTTCATAGGGGCGATGTATCTTTACGGCAAGATGGGAAAGGAATACATGGGCTCCACCGAGCAGAACAGATTCACGATATTCATCGAATTGCCCACGGGTGCCAAGCTCGACTCCAGTGATGAAATAGTGAGGAAGGTGGAGGTCATGCTCCAGGAAATCCCGGAAGTCAAGGACTTCACCGCGAGGGTCGAGGGGTGGTCCAGCAAGGTCTATGTCAATCTTGTGGGACTCAAGGAAAGAAAAAGGTCCGTGGGTGAGGTCATAGACAGCCTGAGGCCGAAGGTCGCTAGGATGCAGCCGGCCTTTATTTACTTCGAGGAAGAGCAGGAAGTAGGAACAAAGGAAATAATACTTAATATATACGGCCATGATTACGATATTCTTCGGGAGATAGCCATAGCCATCACCACGAGGATGGGCAAAATACCTTATTTTACCGACACGAAAATACGCATGCGCGAGGGCAGGCCGGAGCTTGATCTCAGGGTCGACAAGAAAAAAGCCGCCCAGTTCGGGTTCACCACCAAGGAGATCGGTGATGTCGTGCACGCCAAGGTGCGCGGCGTGAGGGCTACAATGTATCACACCAAGGCTTCCGAGGTGGAGACCATAGTGCGCATGCAGGAGAAAGACAGGAGGACCGTAAAGGACATCCACAACCTCAGCCTATCCAAGTTCGGAGATGACAGGGTGGCGCTCGACCAGGTAGTGGATTTCGAGTATGGCCTGGGCCCCAGCGAGATCTGGAGAAAGAACCGAGCGCGCATGATACAGGTTAGCGCCAATATCGGTGAACTGCCTCTGGGGCAGGCCGTAATGATGCTGGACGAGGAACTGGCGGACCTCAAGCTGCCCGAAGAGTATTATTACGAGGTCGGAGGCGATTACGACACCCTAATAAAGACCCAGCAGGAGTTCATGCTCACGATAGTCATAATCCTTATATTGATCTACCTGGTGCTGGCTTCCATCTTTGAATCGTACCGGCAGCCATTCATAATAATGGTGACGGTCATGTTGGCCACGATAGGCGCTATAGCGGCGCTCTATGCGACGGGCACATCCATCGGTATGGGAGCACTTATCGGCATGATGATGCTTGCCGGCATAGTCGTAAATAACGGCATTATCCTGGTCGAACACGCGAACGAACTCAAGGAGGAAAGGCGGAATCTTTTCAGATTGCTGATGCAGGCGGCCCATGACAGGCTGAGACCCGTGCTCATGACCACAGCGACGACCGTTTTCGGACTACTGCCCATGGCACTGGACAAGAGCGAGGGGTCTAATTTATGGAACCCCCTTGCGATAACCGTTATCGGAGGACTATTGTTCGCCACACCTCTTACGCTGGTACTGGTGCCGTCGATTTATTCAATATTCGAACAATTCGGGCAGATCGTCAAAGAAGCTTTAAGGCCGGGCCAGATCTTGAAAACTCTGCGCAAAACATGGAGATTATTGCTCGGAATGGTCAAAAAAGTAAAGGTACCAAAAGGTATCAAGAAAATATTCACAAGATCCAGGAAAAAACCGCTGGAAAAAGAAGAACCTCCGGAAGAAGAGAAAGAGTATCCGGATCTTTACTGACTAGCCTTAAAATAAAGGACTTACGATAAATATCGAAGAAATATAGAATTTTTCCTCCCGTTAAGAATGAAATAGACAGAAAAAAGTTGAAATTCGCAAAATCGAACAAAAATGGCGAAAAACCGACAAAAAACACAAAGTTTGCTAATTTTGTGTTAAGTTATAATGGTGATAAAAAGTTAAATATTTTATTTGCACTACTATATATAATATGATATACTAATTATGCGTGCGAAAAGGGCGTGGAAAATCCGGTAGCCAAAAAAGTTTTTTTTTGACCCAAAACTAAAAAGTTTAAAAAAGTATTACCTCTGCGTCTTAAAAAGTGTTGCTGGTAGCTGGTAGGTGTCCCAATGAGTTCAGATGGTGGAAATTTAAAATATAATAATAATAATCACTCAGCAGATTCTTATTATGCTGCTGATGATTTTTTGCACCCTGTAAGTTTCATTGAGGTGCAAAATAACCACCGCAAAAGGATATGGCTTAAGGTCATATCCTTTTTTGTTGCGTTCGTCTTCCTTTTTCAGCAACTCGGTATCGCCGATTCCACCGGATATAAAAGACTCGGCGGTGTCGCCGAAGAACTTCTGCCTTCCTCCGGCGAATATGAACAAGCCAACCGGTTCGCACCCGGCTACCTGAAACGCCAGCAATCAAAGCACGAGGATATCGTACGCCAAAGAATGGGAAAAGAAGAGCTGATGATACAGCTGCAGAGAAAACCCAAAAAGGAGGAAGAAGACCTTCCCCTCAAAAAGAAAAGAGGCGGCGGAGGCGCCGGCGGAAGCATAGATTACACCATGACCGAGCCGGACGACCTGGAAGATCCGCATCTTTACAATGACCTCGACTATGAGGACAGCGCGCTCACCCAGATAGATACCTACGACATCACACGCCACCCCGATATAATCACCGACATCGATGGATGGAAGGCTACCGCGGAAGAGCAGGAGGATGAGAAAACGAAGCTCAAATACTGGGCCGGGTATGGCGATGAGGCGGAAAACGAAAAGAACCGCCCGCACGAGAGCCGCCGGATAAAACAGGTCGTGTATTTCGGAGATGAGTCGGAGGAGAAGATCGAGACCGTTCTGACCGGCTACGTCAGGGATCCCGGTTATGATCCGCTTGATAAAGATGATGAGGAATACAAGGCCAAGTACAAGACTGAGTACGAGTATGACGGGGACGACATCTCCAGCACCAAGAAATACTACATCTGGGGAGGGGTGAAGATCCTCCTGGAGGAATCGGTCTTTGAGGGCAAGGATGAGAACAACAAAATAGTCAGAAGGATCAATTACGACAAGTTGAACGGTGATATTACAAGCCGCCAGGATTTCATTTATGAGGGCTCTGGCGACAGCAGGCACCTGGTGGAGCAGAGAAGTTATGACACTAAGAACGTCGGTGCGGGGGAGGACCCGGCAGAGGAGGGCGTCGGGGAGCTTACCAGCTGCACGTATTTTTTGGGGAGCAAGGACAAGGAGATCGCCGATTACACCGTCAACATGAAGGACGGCAAGATCACGACGACGATAATCAATTATTATGAAGGCAGCCTCCGCGCGTCGGGACTTACGGGACAGGAGTACGGTTACCGCGAACCAAAAGAGAAAGTAGTTACCTATCGGGGTGAAGTGGATCCTTCCGCCAGTGATGCCGACGGTGACGGGCTTCTTGACGGGTATGAGGATAAGCTTACCAGCATAGCATACTACGACACGACGAATCGTCTGCCCGGGGAAGAAGTGCTTGATTACACCGAAAGCTATGCGAGGGGCAAGGTCATACAGACGACCATCTACTGGTATTATCACTGGGATGACGAGAACAATAACGGGGATATTGACCCGGGAGAAGAGACCGAGGTAAGGGCCGCCAATGCAAACTACAGGGCCTGTATGACAAAATCGATCACCTATTGGGGCGATGATATCTCCGCCGACAACATCAAGTCGATAACCTATTACTATATCGAGGGGCGCCTGAAGGGCGAAGAGACCGCCGATTACACCATCAGGAAGAATACAAGGGGCGATACGGTAAGCACGATGTTCTACTACTATGAAGGCAGCGACCGTGCTTCTGAGTCGGAAGCTCTGGACAGGATGAGCAAGAACGTGACCTACCGGGGTGAGGTGGACCCGAATGCCGTCGATTCTGACGGTGACGGGATACTTGACGGGTACGAGGATCAGCTTGCCAGCATCACTTACTTTGACTGGGAAAGCAGGGAGAAAGGCAAGGAGGTCAGTGATTATACGCTTAAATATAACACGCGGCAGCAGGTTATCAATACGACCGTTTATCTCTACGAATCAGAGCTCAACAGGGCCGAAGATGCCGGTTCGGATGACAGAATGGACAGGAGCGTGACATACCGCGGCGAGGTGGACGTTGACGCGGGCGACGCGGACGGTGACGGCCTGCTCGACGGGTACGAGGATAAGCTTGAGAGCATTACATACTATGATTACGAAACCCGCCTCAAGGGAGAAGAGGTCAGCGATTACACCGAAAAATACAATTCCAACCAGGAAGTCACCTCTACCACCGTTTATTTATACGAATCGGACCTCAAGAGAGCCGAGGAGGCAGACTCATATGACAGGATGTCGCGCAGCGTGACCTACCGGGGTGAGGTGGACGCTACTGCATCCGATTCAGACAGCGACGGGCTCCTTGATGGTTACGAGGATCAGCTTGCCAGTATCACTTATTATGATTTTGAGGACAGGGTGAAAGGCGAAGAGATAAGTGACTACACCGAAAAATACAATTCACGCCAGCAGATCACCAATACCACCGTTTATTACTACGAGGATGACTTGAGGGCGACCGAAGCTGGTTCTTCCGACAGGATGAGCCGGAGCGTTACTTACAGGGGCGAAGTGGATACGGACGCGCTCGATTCGGACGGTGACGGTCTGCTCGACGGTTACGAGGATAAACTTGCCAGCATCACTTATTATGATTACGAATCACGACTCAAGGGTGAAGAAGTTACCGACTATACCGAGAAATACAATTCCAACCAGCAGATAACCGCCACCACGATATATCTTTACGAAGCGGACTTGAAAAGAGCGGCCGATGCCGATTCCTATGACAGGATGAGCCGGAACGTGACATACCGCGGCGAGGTGGACCCCAATGCCGCCGACAGTGACGGGGACGGCATCCTTGACGGTTACGAGGACCAGCTTGCCAGCATCACGTATTTCGATTATGAGGACCGGCTCAAGGGTGAAGAGATAAGCGATTATACCGAAAAGTTCAATTCCAACCAGGATGTGATAAACACCACCATCTACTATTACGAGGATAATAAGCGCGCGGAAGATGCCGGTGCTTCGGACAGGATGAGTAAGAGCGTGACATACCGCGGCGAGGTGGACCCGGAAACAGGTGACCTGGACGGTGACGGCATCCTCGACGGTTACGAGGACCAGCTTGCAAGTATCACTTACTACGATTACGAGGATCGCCTCAAGGGCGAAGAAGTTAGCGACTATACCGAAAAATACAATTCCAACCAGGAGATAACCGGGACTACGGTCTACCTCTACGAGGCAGATCTCAAAAGGGCCGAAGACGCCGATTCTTCCGACAGGATGTCGCGCAGCGTGACCTACCGCGGGGAAGTGGATACGAGTGCCCCGGATACCGACGGCGACGGTATCCTCGATGGTTACGAGGACCAGCTTGCCAGCATCACTTATTACGATTACGAGGACCGGCTCAAGGGTGAGGAAGTTACTGATTATACCGAAAAATACAATTCCAGCCAAGAGGTCACCAATACCACCGTATACCTTTACGAAGACCAGCTAAAAAGGGCTTCCGAGGCCGGTGCTGACGACAGGATGGCGCGCAGCGTGACATACCGCGGGGAGCTTGCTGATCCGCAGGGCGCTGACAGTGACGGCGACGGCATCATAGACGCGTATTCTGATAAGCTCAGCAGCATCACTTACTACGATTACGATACGCGCCTCAAGGGCGAGGAGATAACCGATTATACGGAGAAGTTCAATTCCGCGCAGGAAGTGACCACTACCACGGTCTATCTTTATGAAGCGGACCTGAACAGGGCAGCCGATGCAGCTTCTGATGACAGGATGGCACGCAGCGTGACCTACCGTGGGGAACTTGCCGATCCCCAGAGCGCGGACAGCTACGGGGACGGCATCATTGACGCCTATTCGGATGAGATAGCCAGCATCACTTATTACGATTACGACACGCGGCTCAAGGGAGAAGAAGTCACCGACTACACAGAAAAATACAATTCTAACCAGGAGATCACAAATACTACGGTTTACCTGTATGAATCGGATCTTGACAGGGCTACCGGTGCCGCTTCGGATGACAGGATGGCGCGAAGCGTGACATACCGCGGAGAGCTTGCCGATCCGCAGGGGGATGATCTGGACGGCAACGGTGTAATCGATGCTTACGAGGACAAGCTGGCCAGTGTGACATATTACGATTATGACGGCCGTCTTAAGGGTGAGGAGATAACCGACTACACCGAAAAATACAACTCCGAGCAGGAGGTCACCACTACTACGGTGTATCTTTATGAGGCGGACCTTGACAGGGCTTCCGACGCCAATGCGGACGACAGGATGGCACGCAGCGTAAGCTATCGCGGAGAGCTTGCCGATCCTCAGAGCGCTGATAATAACGACGACGGCATAATAGACGCTTACTCGACCGATCTTGCAAGTATCACCTATTACGATTATGACGGTCGCCTCAAGGGCGAGGAGATAACTGACTACACCGAAAAATACAATACAAAACAGGAAGTCACCAATACCACCGTTTACCTGTATGAATCTGACCTCAAAAGGGCGGATGCGGCTTCTTCTGACGACCGCATGGCCCGCAGCGTTACTTACCGGGGGGCGCTTGCCGATCCGGATAGCGCCGACAGTGACGGCGACGGGGTGATGGACGCCTACGCGAGCGACCTTGCCAGTATAACCTATTATGATTATGTTTCACGCCTCAAGGGCGAAGAGATAACCGATTATACCGAAAAATACAACTCCGACCAGGAAGTTACTGCTACGACCATATATATATATGAAGCGGATCTTGAAAGGGCTTCGGCGTCGGGGGCTGACGACAGGATGGCACGCAGCGTTACCTACCGCGGGGGTCTGGCCAATCCCCAGAGCGCCGACACTAACGGCGACGGTATTATCGAGGCTTACCAGGACAAGCTGGCGAGCATAACCTTTTATGACTATGTCTCGCGCCTAAAGGGCGAGGAGATAACCGACTACACCGAAAAGTACAATTCCGACCAGGATGTCACCGCGACAACGGTATATCTTTATGAATCCGGCCTGAAAAGGGCCTCAGCTTCCTCGTCGGACGACAGGATGGCACGCAGCGTTACCTACCGGGGGGAACTGGCCGACCCGCAGGCCGCGGATACCGACGGTGACGGTGTGATCGGTGATTATTCGACAAAGCTTTCGAGCGTAACCTATTATGATTTCGATACCCGCCTAAAGGGCGAGGAGATAACCGACTACACCAAAAAATACAACTCTAAGCAGGAAGTCACCAACACCACCGTCTACCTGTATGAAGCGGACCTCAAGAGAGCGGATGCGGCCTCCTCCGACGACAGGATGTCGCGCAGCGTTACGTACCGGCGGGATCTGGCCGACCCGCACGCGGCCGATGTTGACGGGGACGGGATAATAGGGGATTATTCCACGCAGCTTGCCAGTATAACCTATTATGACTTCGCTACCCGGTTCAAGGGCGAGGAGATAACCGACTACACCGAAAAGTACAACTCCGAGCAGGATGTCACCAATACCACCGTTTACCTGTATGAGGCGGACCTGAAGAGGGCGAGCGCGACCGGCCCCAATGACCGTATGAGCCGCAACGTGTCCTACCGCGGTGAGCTTGCCGATCCCCAGGGAGCCGATGCGGACTCCAACGGTCTTATAGACGATTATGAGGAAGACCTTGCCAGCATTACATATTTTGATTTCGAGGACCGCCTCAAGGGCGAAGAGATAAGCGATTATACTGAAAAATACAATTCAAAGCAGGAGATCACGGCCACTACCGTCTACCTTTACGAGGCGGCCCTTAAAAGAGCTTCGGATGCCGGGGCCGACGACAGGATGTCGCGCAGCGTGACCTACCGCAAAGAGCTGCAGTTCCCGCAGGCGGGGGATATTGACAATAATGGTCTTATCGACATTTTCGAGGACAGGGTCTCCAACATAACCTATTATGATTACGCCACACGGATCAAAGGCGAAGAGGTAACGGATTATAGCGAAAGCTATAACAACAAACAGGCGCTTGTGCAAACAAGCGTCTATTTGTATGAGTCGGACCTCAAGAGGGCTGAGGATGCCGGGGCCTCCGACAGAATGAGCAGGACGGTGGCTTACCACGGCGGCATCGATCCCATGCTTGCGGATGGTGACGCTGACGGCGTGATAGACGATGAAAAAGAAAAGCTTGCCAGTATCACTTATTATGATTTCGAATCAAGGCTCAAGGGCGAGGAGATCCTTGACTATATTGAGAGGTACGGCATAAACAATATTATTACAGGCACGACCGTTTATCTTTATGAGGACGAGAAAAAACGTGCCGCCCAGGCGAAGGCGGATGACAGGATCGCCATGACATCTTCTTACAGGGGCGAAATAAACACTTCCGGAACTGACTCGGATAGTGATGGTGTCATCGATGACGCCGACGGCAACGGAGCGGACGAGAACGGCGTGGGCATGCTTAACGGCATCACCTACTACAGGTTCAACAACCGCATAAAGGGCGAAGAGGTCATAGATTACAATGAATCGTTCAACCGCAACAGAAACCTGATGCAGACGACCGTGTACTATTACGGCGATTACACCACCCGCCCCGATGATTCCACCAATCTTCTTGTAGGCGACAGACTGGTCAAGACTGCCTCGTTCAACCGGCAGGACAAACTGGTCTCCGCATCGATATATACCGGTGATAAGGGAGAAGAGCAGGTAACCCACATGTACGGCTATCATTACAGGCCGGATACCGACGAGTCGGATGCTGTATCACGCACGGATTATTACTACCACGATGATAACCGTACGCAGAAGACGATGATGTACGATATCAAGAACAAGCCCCTTGGCGATACGACGCTTCTTACCAGGGAGACCGTTTATAATTACCGTACGGAGAACGAACACGTGATAGACAACGTGGTCGCGGTGGGTACGCAGTATTTCGAGCAGGACCCGTCAAAGATAACGGGGATAAACACCACGGTTACAGAATACGGCGACTACGGCACGCAGACCTCCAGCGTGACAGTGGGAACGGGATACAAATATTACGGCATGCCGAACGAAAGGATAACCAGTAAATATACCACCAGATCCGAATTCGACGATTTTGGCGTGTCCACCGAGCAGATCACGACCGGCGTAAGCTACGCATATATAGACAAGGACGGGAACGGCACTCTTGAAAGCAAAGAGATATCCAGCATGTATACCACCTCTTCAAAAATGAGCGCTCTTTCCGGGATAGGCGGGGGCGTCACGCAGATAGATGAGTATGGTATCGTGCGGGAGACCGTCACGGTCGGTATTAACGGCCAGGATTATGACCAGGCTGCCGGCAAATTCAACATACTTAAAGGTAAATATACCACTACAGCAACCAACAATGTATACGGAACTCTCATCGACCAGACTACGACCGGTGAATCCTATAACAGGATCTGGGACGGGTCGGAGTATGTGCGCTACAAAGTGGGAACCTACACCACCAAAGCTACCAGCATAGACGCTTTTGGCATAGTGGGGTCAAGCACAACGGTCGGTGAGAGTTTCCGTATGGATAAGGACGGCTCTGACATGAGGACCGGCATGTATACCACGACCGTAGTCAATAACGAGTACGGCACTCTCCAGTCCCAGGAGACCGTGGGCAAGAGCTTCAATAAGATATGGAACGGTTCAGAATACATCCTTTATGACGTCGGGGCATATACTACCGAAGCCACGGACATAGACGGATGGGGCACGGTAAAGGAGACAACCACGGTCGGCGCCAACTACAAACTCGAATCTGACGGAATTACCAGGATCAGGACTGGGGCCTATACTACCGTGGCCAAGAATAATGATTTCGGCACGCTGCAAGAGCAACAGACGGTCGGCGAAAGCTATAACAAGATATGGAACGGTTCAGACTATGTTCTCTACACGGTAGGCACTTATACCACGGATGCCACGGATATAGACGGTTACGGCACTGTCCTGGAGACGACGACCTACGGCGAGAGTGTCCGTCTGGACCATACCGGAAGCGAGATAATCACTGGCGCTTATACGACCGTTGCTCACAACAACGAGTACGGTACTTTAAAGGACCAGACAACGGTCGGGGAAAGTTACGCCAAAGGTGATAAGAGCAAGGTTACCGGAGGATATACCACCGAAGCTACGGATATAGACGGGTTCGGCACCGTACTGGAAACGATCACTGCCGGCGTAAGTTACGTCAAAGGGGATAAGACAAAGATTTCCGGAGGCTATACCACCACAGCACACAATGATATATACGGCATCCTGCAGGACCAGGTAACTGTAGGCGTAAGTTACGCCAAGGGTGATAAGGCGAAGATATCGGGCGCGTACACGACGACAGCCACTTCTATAGACGGGTTCGGCACCGTTAAAGAAACAGTAACATACGGCGAAAGCTATGCAAAGGGTGATAGGACAAAGATAAGCGGAGCTTATACTACAAGAGCGCAGAATAATGATTACGGGACCCTTGAGGCGCAAGCGACAGTGGGAGTAAGCTACGCCAAGGGCGATAAGAGCAAGGTCAGCGGTGGGTATACAACCACAGCGGTTGACGTGGATGGGTTTGGTACGGTGAGGAAGAACGTTACGATAGGAGAATCATACGCTAAAGGTGATAAAACGAAGATCTCGGGTGCATATACCACGACTGCGGAGAATGACGTATATGGTTTTCTCTCCAGCCAGACAACGGTCGGCGTAAGCTACGCGAAGGGCGACAAGGATAAGATAAGCGGCGGTTACACCACAACGGCAACGGTAGACTCAGAATGGGGAACGGTCGAAGCCACAGAGACCGTGGGCGTAAGCTACGCTAAAGGCGACAAAACAAAGATAAG
>WJMH01000008.1 GCA_014728045.1 Candidatus Omnitrophota bacterium | reverse complement strand
TACCGAGGAAATGAGCCGGGAGCTGAGTGACAAACTTGATAAGACCATCAGATCCATGTCGGCGATCAAGGAGGAGCTGGACAAAATGGAAGAAGAGATGCGCGCAGAGGAGAGTGAATAAATGGATTTTCCTGGAAGTCTAGGGCTTGTGCTCGGCGGGTCATGGGCTTCGGGTGTTAACCTCTATCTGACCATCGCGGCGCTGGGTATAGCTGATAGGCTTGGGCTGGTCACTCTCCCCGGAGGTCTGGATGTTCTGTCGCATCCGGTTATAATAGCTTTCGCGGTTCTGCTGTTCGCGGTTGAGTTTTTCGCGGACAAGATCCCCTACGTCGATTCGGCATGGGATTCGCTGCATACCCTGATAAGACCCGTAGGCGGCGCGGCGATAGCTTATATGGCTTCGCGGGATAACCCCGCTTTCACTCAAATGGCAATAGCGATGCTGGGAGGAACGGTCGCTTTGGATGCTCATCTGACCAAGGCGACGACAAGAGTTGCTATAAATACTTCCCCCGAACCCTTTACCAATGTCGCGGCGAGTGTTGCCGAGGACAGTCTTGTGCTCGTAGCTCTTTGGCTTATGATCAAGCATCCCCTGGTGGCGACGGTCCTTGTCGTGTCCTTTGTTGTTTTTTCCATCTGGTTTCTGCGGATCATGTTCGATTTCCTGAAGAAAGCTTTACGTTTTTTCTTCCGTGATATTAATGAAGCCAAATCGGACGGAGGTAATGATGTTGGCTAAAATATTAGGTCTTATCTGGATCATGCTCGGACTTTTGTGGGTTATCAGGCCCGACATCTTGAAAAGAAGGCTTCAAAAGAAAATGAACAAAAGGATGAGAAGGATCGTGTTCGGATTCATGATCATGTTCGGATTCCTTCTTATCGGAAGTGTCTTGAAGGCCCCGGGGCTTATAGCAAAGATAGTTGGCATAGCAGGTATGGTGATCGCTATTAAGGGTATAGTGCTCCTGACCAACAGAACGAGCGAAAAGGTCTTCCAGTGGTGGAGCGAGAGGCCGATCGTATATTTCAGGATCTGGGGCGGCTTCGTGCTGGCCACGGGAGTGCTCCTTATGTTCGTTAAATAATTGTCTCTAAGAAACGGGGAAAACATGAATAAAGTATTATTGGTCCTGGCTTGTGTGTTTATGCTCATTACTTCATCCGGGTATTCCCAGCAGATTACAGATGAGGACAGAGTTTTTCAGAGCATTCAGGAAGACCTGCTCCAGCGGGGGCTGACCGCTATCGAGGTCCGCAATATGGAGGTTCCTGTTAAGAACATGCTGTACGTGGGCGCTGACGCCGAACAGGTTGAAAAGACCGTGCTAGACCTCAAACAGATGGGGCTTAAGGGTAGAGTGCTTACCGATGCCGTATTTTCCATGAGTTATCTGGTATCCATGGGGGCAAGTGTCCAGGAGGCCGCTTTTACGGTTTCGGGGGCCGCGAAGAAGTCTATCGAAAGAGGCATAATGGGCAAAAACCTCGCCATCGAGATCGAGAAAGCGGTTAAGAAGAGGTCTCGCGAACTCTGGGATGAGAAACAATAATGCAGGGAAGCCTATTCTTTTCTAAAAATCTTTCCAAAACACTGGAAATGTCCTATAATAGCATCTAAATTTATCATAAATAATAATTTTTAGGTGCTAAATGCTGTCCAACTCAAAGAATATTTCCCATTTAACAGGTCTTATCCTTCTAATGCTTTCATGTTCGGGGTGCCAGACGCTCAAAGCCCCTGAAAGCCCCCAAAGGATGTGGACCCCACCGGAATGGGAGAAGTCTTCAAGATCGATGGATACGGTCTGGGGTTCGATCAGGGCTAAGAGTCGTGAAATAAAAGGTTCCTTAACACTTTATCAGCTCATCGGTGTCGCTCTCAGGAACAATCCCGATACACGAAGAGCCTGGGAGCAGGCCCGCGCGGCAGAAGCGGATATCAAACAGGCCCAAGGCGAATCATACCCACAAATTTCGGGTGAAGCCGAATTCGCCAAGGAAAAGAACGTTACTCACCGCCAGTCCGATAAGAAGAACCTGAGGAGGTTTGGCGGAAAGCTGAACGCTACATATCTGATACTTGATTTCGGGGGCAGGAGCGCGGATATAGAAGAGGCGACACAGCTTACCCTTGAGGCGAACTTTCTTTTCAACCGTTCCGTGCAAGACCTTTTTCTGGATACTGCTACAGCCTACTATACTTATTACAGTTCAAAATCTGCGGTTGAAGCTGCCGAGGCCGATGTCGAGAACGCAAAGACCTCTTTTGAAGCCGCGAAGATAAAACTGACTTCAGGGCTTGGCGTTAAACTTGATGTCCTGCAGGCAAAATCAGATTACGAGAACGCTCTTTTCGCTCTTGAGGAAGCCAGGGCGCAAAGGCAGCAGGCCAAGGCGGATTTGGCGGAAGTTCTGGGGATTTCATCCGATTCCGATTTAGAGATAAAAGAACCGTCCAGTGAACTGCCTGATAATGTCAAGCAGGAAGACGTAAGCGAACTTATTGAGGCGGCTTTGCAGCAAAGGCCCGATATCGCCGCTGCAAGGGCAAGACTCCGTGCCACCGAGGCAAGAGTAAAATCCGCAAACTCGGACCTGTGGCCCAAATTAAACCTTGGCGGTGAGATGGGCAAGACCTGGTATCAGTATTTCGGTGTCAATGAGGCGGAGACCGTGCACAACGAATATTCGGGAAACGTCAACGTGGAATGGGATATCTTTGACGGGTTCAGTAATCTGGCTCGCAGACGCAAAGCCAGTGCCGAAGCGCGCTCAGAGCGGGAGAATCTTATCAGCCAGGAACTGGCGGCAAGCGCCGATGTATGGACGAAGTACTTCAATTATAAAACTTCGGTCAGGAAGCGTAAATTCAGCAGGGCTTCCTATGAGAGTTCCGCCGAATCTTACGATTTGGCACTTGAAGGGTACAGGGCGGGCATCAAGAACATACTTGACCTGCTCGAGGCCCAGCGCAGTCTTTCTGATGCGCGAAGCAGGCTAATAAGGTCCGAACGGGATATGTTCGTTGCTCTGGCGGAACTTGTTCACGCTACAGGTGCCATAGGGATAGAGGGCCACGAAGTGGCAACGGGAGTAAAATCACGGAATAAGCCCCAAAAGAAATGACCTGGAAAGGAATGAATATGGAACTCGACAAGAAAAAGATCCTGGACTATGTTCGAGAGAACAAGAACCTTCTTAGGCTGATAGGCGTCCTTATCCTTGCGATGATCCTTACTTCACATATCCGTAGCTGTCAGAGAGCGCATATGAAAAGACAGGTGCCGGCAAGACCGGTAAAGGTGAGCCAGGTGCGGAAAAGAGATGTCCAGATAAAGGTAGAGTCATTCGGGACCTTGGCTTCCCCTGAAAGCGTTGACATCCAGGCGCAGGTTACCGGTAAGATTATCGAGGTCAATTTCGAACAGGGCGAGAAAGTCCAGGCCGGTGAACTCCTTTTCACGATAGACCCGCAGGAATACAAAGCGCAGGTGGACCAGAAAGCAGCAGAGCTGCAGGAATCACTGGCGGACCTCAAACTTAAAAAGGACACGCTCGAGAGGAATCGTTCCCTGCACGAGAAAGAGCTCATTTCGCAGCAGGACTTCGAGCAATACCAGACGGATGTCGCTGCCTCAGAAGCAAAGGTCGAGCTGGATAAGGCGGCGCTTGAACTTGCCAAGATAAACCTGAATTACTGTTACATTCGTTCACCGGTCCACGGTATTACCGGCAGGAGGCGGGTAGACAAGGGCAATATTGTGCCCGCGAACAACGGTCCGGTGCTCGTGAACGTCAGAACGATCGACTGGCTGTTTCTGGATTTTACACTTCCCGAGAACCAGCTTTCCAGGGTCCGCAAGGCGATGGGAGAGAATACTCTCGCGGTTATCATTACCGTGCCCGGCCAGGAACAGGATCCGATATCCGGGCGGCTGGAACTAATTGATAATACTGTTGATGATTCAACCGGATCGTTCCTTTTGAGGGCCCATGTGGATAACAAGGAAGGCAGGCTTTGGCCCGGTCAGTTTGTCAAAGTCACGCTGATATTGGGAACGGAAAAGGATGCCGTAGTGGTGCCGTATGCAGCTGTTCAGATGGGTAAAAAGGGATATTACCTGTTCGCGGTGTCGCCCAGAAGAACGGCACAGCTGCGTTTCGTCACCGTAGGGCCGAGATCCGGAGATGATATCGTCATTGAGAAAGGCGTTGAGCTCGGAGAGAGGGTGGTTACTGTCGGCCAGATGGGACTGGTGCCTGATGTGCCAGTAATTGTAAGCGAGAAAGATAACTAGGCCGGAACGGAAAAGGTAAATGGCAGTATTTTCAGAAAAGTTCATACGCAAGCCCATAATGACCACGCTTTGCATGGTCTCGCTCCTCTTTTTCGGGGTAGCGGCGTATTTCATGCTCCCGGTAAGCGACCTTCCGGTCGTCGATTATCCGGTCATGACCATCAACGTTGGCTATCCGGGTGCAAGTCCCGAGACCATGGCCTCTTCTGTCGCTTCACCGCTTGAGAACGAGTGCATGCAAATACCGGGACTGAAGTCGATAATATCCGATAACACAGATGGACAGACCGATATTACTCTAACCTTCGAGCTTGACCGGAACGTGGATCTTGCCGCACCTGATGTACAGGCCGCCATACAGAGGGCGATGGCGAACCTCCCATCGGACCTGCCGCAACAGCCCACCTACAACAAGACCAATCCATCTGAAGCGCCTATCATTTACATCATGCTCACATCGGATACCTTGCCAGCGGGCGACATGTATGACCTGGGCAACCGTATCATAGGCAAACGCATGAGCATGCTGAGCGGGGTATCCCAAGTCCAGATCTACGGGGCGAAGACAGCTGTACGTGTTCAGGTTGATCCCAAAAAACTTGCTTCATACGATATCGGTCTCAACGAAGTGGCCCAAGTGTTAAAAACCGGCACAGTGCTCCTTCCCGGGGGCAGCCTGAACGGTCCTTACAGAACCTTTTCCATTCAACCGGAAGGGCAATTGTTCAAGGCCAAGGAATATGATGAACTGATAATCAAGTATGTCAATGATGCCCCTGTAAGGATCAGGGATGTAGGAAAAGCCGTTGATTCCCAGCAGAACGACAAGACTCGTGTCATGTATTCTTCCGGAAAAGGTGATCCGATTGAAGCGGGGGCTGTGTGTGTCGCGGTCTCAAGGTCCGCGGGAGCCAATACTGTTGCTTTGTCCAAAAGCGTTAGAAGCACCCTCGACCAGATAAAGGATGAGCTGCCCGGGTCGGTAAAACTGGACATATGTTATGATAAAGCTGACCAGATCATAGAGTCTATCAATGACGTGAAGACCACCATTTTCATCGCTCTGGTTCTTGTGGTCATTGTCATATTCCTGTTCCTTGGGAGACTGAATGATACGATAATCCCGAGTACGGTGCTGCCGCTGACGATATTCGCCACTTTTGCGGTCATGCTCATCTTCGACTTCAGCCTGGACAACCTCTCGCTTATGGCACTAACGCTTTCAGTGGGTTTCCTTGTGGATGACGCGATAGTCGTTCTGGAGAACACGACGAGGCATATTGAAAGGGGCAAGCGTCCGCTGGACGCGGCTATTGTAAGTATGGAAGAGATAACAGCGGCCGTTATTTCAACCAGCGTCGCTCTTATAATCGTTTTTCTTCCACTTGTTTTCATGGGCGGGGTCGTCGGAAGGAATTTCAGGGAGTTCGCTTTAACCGTGATCATAGCCATCAGCTGTTCAACTGTAATGGCTCTGACCCTGACACCCATGATGTGCTCACGGATGCTTAAGAAGCTTGGTGGAGCGAAGACGCGCATGCAGCAGTTCGCCGACCGTTTTGAAAGCAGGATAATCGGTAAATATCTTATCGCCCTTAAGTTCGTTCTAACCCGCAAGTATCTTTCCGTCATTATCTGGGCACTTTGTCTGGGTGGGACCTTATTCCTTTTTTCCATACTGCCAAAGAGTTTCATGCCCGAAGGGGATTCCGGCGCCATACGCGGGGGACTCCTTATGCAGCAGGGTACCTCGACCACTCAGATGAGGGAATTTCAGGACCAGGTCAATAAGATGCTGAGGGCGAACCCATATGTTCAGAAGATACTTACCATAACCGGGACCAGTACCGGTGCCGATCAGAGTTCCGGTCTGGTAATAGCCATCCTGAGGCCTTCTGACAGACCCGTCATACAGCAGGTGGT
Source organism: Candidatus Omnitrophota bacterium (assembly GCA_014728045.1). Classification (NCBI taxonomy): domain Bacteria; kingdom Pseudomonadati; phylum Candidatus Omnitrophota; species Candidatus Omnitrophota bacterium. The sequence continues at coordinate 33,138 of WJMH01000008.1, read as the reverse complement.
AAAGAACCTGAGCGCCCGGATGATAGCAGTACCGACAGGTTTCGTGTTCCTGCAGCCTATACCTGCTTTACAGTTAAGCACTGGAGGCGAGAGTACCGCCGCGGGAAGTAAGTATTCGTATATACTCAAGGGCCAGGACAAGGAAGAGGTCTACGACGTCGCACTGAAACTCGAACAGAGAATGAAGAAGCTGCCCGGTTTTACCGGAGTGCAGAACAGCGTTAAGCTGAACATGCCGCAGCTTAGCATCATGATCAACAGGGACAGGGCGTCCACTTTAGGATTAACCGCCCAGGATATTGAGAACGCGCTGCTATTGGCTTATGCGGGAGGAAAAATCACCACTTACAAGACGGATGTCGATCAGTATTACGTAATAATGGAGTTAGAGGAGAAATACCGCGAAGATCCGGAAGATCTTTCCAGTGTGTATATACGTTCGGAAAAGACCGGGGAGCTGGTGCCACTGGGTGCTGTAGCCGAATGGAAGGAAACAGTGGGGCCCCAGAACGTGCCGCATTCGGACCAGCTGAATTCCGCGACCATTTCCTTCAGTTTGCAGCCGGGCGTGCCGCTCGGTAACGCAACAAAGGAGCTGGGAGAGGTCACAAGTGAACTATTGCCAGAGAGCGTGACCGGGATATTTCAAGGTGAGGCACAGGAGTTCGAGGAGGCTGTAGCCAGCATGGCCGCTCTTCTCATCCTCTCGGTATTTCTCATGTATGTTATCCTTGGCATACTCTATGAGAGCTATATACATCCCTTTACAGTTTTGACCACTCTGCCGGTCGCAGCTTGCGGGGGCCTGGCAACGCTGCTGATATTCAGGTCGGAGCTTTCTCTTTACGCGTACATAGGGATGTTCATGCTGCTCGGCATAGTCTCCAAGAACGGCATATTGATGGTCGATTTCGCCCAGCAGAAGCTCGAGGAAGGTTCAAGCGCTTTCGAATCCATCTATCTGGCCTGTAAGGACAGGTTCAGGCCTATCCTCATGACCGGAGCAAGTACGATAATGGGCGCGGTACCGATAGCTCTCGGGTTCGGTGCGGACGGTTCATCCCGCCGGCCACTCGGGCTTATAATTGTCGGGGGGCTTGCTTTCGCGCAGGTGATCACACTTTTTGTAACGCCGGGCATCTTCCTGTACATGCAGGATTTTCAGGTTAAATTCCTGGACAGGTTCGAGCTTTCACGGTCACAGGCGGCAAGGAGAAAGATGGAACAGATGGAAGAGGGGAAAGCTGCCGCATGAAGGAATTCGAAGCAAAAAGAGAAATAATCGCTTTTTTCAGGAATAAACGAGATAAGTTCATATCCGGAGAGGACATATCCGACTCACTGGGCTTCTCGCGTGCAAGCGTGTGGAAATACATCAAAAAGCTGAGGGAGGACGGGTATTCCATAGAAGCGGTGCCCAACCTTGGGTATAAACTCGCGGCCACCCCCGCTAAGATGTACGGTTATGATATCGCCAGCGTCCTTAAGACCAGAAAATTCGGCAAAAAGAACATTTACCACTATGAAAGTATAGATTCCACCAACAACAAGGCGTACGAGCTTGCCGAGTCCGGAGAACCCGAAGGGACGGTTGTTATAGCCGAGAATCAGACGCAGGGAAAAGGCAGAATGGGTCGCAGGTGGGTCTCGCCCAAGGGCACCGGGATATACATGTCCCTTATCGTGCGACCAGATGCTGAAATGGATGAGATCCCGGCGATGACGCTGATAACGGCCTATTGCATAATAAAGGCCGTTAAAGACGCCTCCGGGCTTGAGGCCAGAATGAAATGGCCCAATGATGTCATAGTCAACGGTAAAAAGCTGTGTGGTATACTGACGGAGATAAAAGCTCAGCCTGACCAGGTGAATTTTCTGGTCCTTGGCATAGGGGTGAATGTCAATACGCCCTCCAGCAAATTGCCGCCTGAAGGAACCAGCATAAAGAACGAGTGCGGTTGTGAGATTGACCGGCCGGATCTTGCCAGGGGTATACTTACCCAGTTCGAAAAGGGTTACACCAGGTTCACTAACGAAGGCTTTGGTGCAATACGCAAAGAATGCATGGATTGTTCATTCACCCTTGGGAAAAAAGTGAAAGTACTGGAACACCACCGCTCGATCGAAGGAGAGGCTGTTGATATCGATGAAAAGGGAGCGCTTATCATCAGGACCGCTTCAGGAGAGAAAAGACGTGTTTTCAGCGGAGATGTCGACGTGTTGAGGTGAACATGAAACTTTTGATGGATATTGGCAATACGAACTGCACGATCGCCCTGAGCGATAAGGGTTCCATCCTGAAGAAGTATTTCATACATACTTCCAAGAAAGAAGTCCAGCCTGCTGCGCTTAGGCGTCTTCTTGGGGGCAGACGGGGAAAAATAGACGATGTCGTGATCGTAAGCGTTGTCCCGGCCTTTCTGAGGGTGTTCAAAAAGAGCATCAGTTCGGTTCTGCCCGGCGTTAAGGTGAGAATCGTAGGGCGCGATATAAAGGTTCCCATTCCTATAAAATACCGGAAACCCGAAGAAGTCGGACAGGACAGGCTTGTAACCGCTTATGCGGCGATGGGTCTTTTGGGAAGCCCCGTTATCGCAATAGATTTCGGCACGGCCGTTACAATGGATTACGTGAATTCTTCCGGTGCTTATGAAGGCGGACTGATATTCCCGGGACTCAGGCTGGCGCTGGCATCTCTCTCCGAAGAAGCGGCGCTCCTTCCCAGCATCGACCTTCGTCCGGCAAAAAGCCTTCTGGGCAAGGATACTGCCAGCAGCATGAATAACGGTATCCTTTACGGTTATTCTTCGATGTGTGATGGTATCGTCGACAGGTTCCGAAAGAGACTGGGCAAGAAGCTTCGCGTGATAGCTACAGGTGGCGATGCCGAACTGGTATCAAGATATTCGCGCAGCATCAAGAAGGTCCGTCCGGACCTCATACTTGAAGGCCTCATGCTGCTGATCCGCTAGAACCCCCATTTTCAAAGGATTCTGGACTACCAGCAATATTTCTAAAAAAAATTCTTGACAAGATAGGTATTTGGGATAAAATGGATAATCCATTAGCACTCTGGGCTGAAGAGTGCTAAAATCTGGTTTGGTCAGCAATTTAAACCTTGAAAGACGGAGGAGAAGCAAATGAAAGTAACACCACTTTATGACAGGGTTCTTGTCGAGCTAATGGAAGCGGAAGAGAAGACAAAGGGAGGTATAGTGCTTCCGGATACCGCCAAAGAAAAACCTCAGCAGGGTAAGGTCGTCTCCGTGGGCACGGGGAGGATTACCAGCGAAGGCAAGGAGGTCGCTTTAAAGGTCAAGGAAGGCGACGTCGTTCTTTATGGTAAATATTCCGGCACGGAGCTGAGAGTTGATGACAAGGATATGCTCATGCTCAAGGAAGAGGATATCCTCGGTATTGTTAAATAAATACTGGGAACATTTAAAAAATCAAGGAGGAAAGAAAATGGCAAAACAATTACAATTCAGCGACGAAGGACGCCGTTCCATATTAAGCGGTGTCGAAAAACTCGCCCAGGCCGTAAAGGTAACACTCGGACCGAAGGGCAGGAACGTCGTTATCGAGAAAAAGTTCGGTGGTCCCACGATCACCAAGGACGGTGTGACCGTCGCAAAGGAGATCGAACTCGAGGACGCCTACGAGAATCTCGGTGCGGAAATGGTCAAGGAGGTAGCTTCAAAGACAAGTGATGTGGCAGGCGACGGCACGACCACAGCCACGGTGCTCGCCGAGGCCATTTATAGAGAAGGTCTCAAGAACGTGACCTCTGGTTCTAACCCCATGCAGATAAAAAGGGGGATCGAAAAGGCGGTTGACGCAGTAGTTGAAGAGCTGCAGAAAAACTCCACTCCCATCAAGGAGACCAAGGAGATAGCTCAGGTAGCTACCATCGCGGCCAATAATGACAAGATCATCGGTGAGAACATAGCCGAAGCCATGGAAAAGGTCGGCAAGGACGGAGTCATCACCGTTGAAGAAGGAAAATCCCTTGAAACAAGCCTCAAGCTTGTTGAGGGTATGCAGTTCGATCAGGGCTACCTTTCCCCGTATTTCGTGACCGACACGGAAAGAATGGAATGCGTCCTGGACGATCCTTATATCCTTCTTTATGAAAAGAAGATATCGAACATGAAGAATCTGCTGCCGCTTCTTGAGAAAGTCGCGCAGTCAGGCAGACCCTTGCTAATAATCAGCGAGGAGACCGAGGGAGAGGCTCTGGCGACCCTGGTCGTCAACAAGATCCGCGGCACCTTCAGCTGTTGCGCCGTAAAGGCTCCCGGCTACGGGGACAGGAGGAAGGCCATGCTCGGTGACATCGCCGTTCTTACTGGCGGAAAGGCCATCTCCGAGGATCTGGGCATTAAACTTGAGAACGTTACTCTGGAGGACCTTGGAAAGGCCAAGAGGGTGACTATAGACAAGGAGAACACGACCATTCTGGAAGGTCCGGGCAGCAAGGAAGCCGTTCAGGCCAGGATAGCCCAGATTAGGAACGAGATAGAAGCGAGCGATTCCGATTACGACAAGGAAAAGCTCCAAGAACGTCTGGCGAAACTTGCCGGCGGTGTTGCGATCATTAACGTTGGCGCAGCCACTGAGATAGAGATGAAAGAGAAAAAGGCGAGGATCGAAGACGCTCTCCACGCTACCAGGGCGGCATCCGAAGAAGGTATCGTCCCCGGCGGCGGGGTAGCACTTCTCAGGGCCAGCAGGAATCTGGAGAATCTGAAAGTGGCGAATAACGACGAACAAATAGGCGTCAATATCATCGCCCGGGCGCTTACGGCGCCGGTCGACATGATAGCGACCAATGCCGGTAAATACGGAAAAGTCGTTATTAACGATATCCTTGCCAACAAGGAGGCCACATACGGTTATGACGCGGAGAACGATAAATACGCTAATCTGGTTTCCGAGGGGATCATAGATCCTACCAAGGTTACCCGAAGCGCTCTTCAAAACGCTTCCAGCATAGCGTCTCTGATGCTTACCACGGAAGCTCTCATAACCGATAAGCCCGAAGAGAACCAGCCGGCTATGCCGGCGGGAGCTCCGGGCGGCATGCCGGGTGGCGGCATGGGGATGATGTAAATCCTCCGCTTGGACACGATAAAAGAGCAGGCTGCGCGCAGCCTGCTCTTTTTTTTCATAAGTTCTTGACTTGTATACTGGTTATGCTAAAATGTATATCACTTCAGGGTAAGGTGTAATTCCTTAGCCGGCGGTGATGCTCCTCAAAAAGGAGTTCAGTCCGCGAGGTCTTGATAGGGGCCTGAACCCGTGAGAATCGGGTACCGACCGTAAAGCCGGGATGGGAGAAGTAATTATTCGGGAATTTCCAAAAGGCCCTGGAGTGTAATGCTCCGGGGCCTTTATATTAAAGGGGACGATAAATGAAGCTGAACAGTGTAGAACAGGTCATTAAGGATATACGTGCCGGTAGAATGGTCATAGTTGTTGACGATGAATCCAGGGAGAATGAAGGCGACCTTATTGTTTCGGCAGAGCGCATTACGCCGGAAAAGGTCAATTTCATGGCAAAATATGGACGCGGTCTGATATGCGTGCCCATGGAGGACGATATCGCCGAAAGGCTGGGGCTTGACCATATGTCCAAGGATCCGCAGGATCCGTACAAGACGGCATGGGCGGTCTCCGTGGATGCCAAAGACGACATAACCACCGGTATCTCTGCGCACGACAGGTCCAGAACCATCAAGCTTCTTGCTGATCCTTCTTCGAAGGAGGATGAATTCGTAAAACCCGGTCACGTCTTTCCCTTGAGGTCCAGAAAAGGCGGGGTATTGGTCAGGGCTGGTCATACCGAAGCGAGTGTCGACCTGATGAAGCTGGCCGGTCGCAGGCCCGTGGGCGTGATATGCGAGATCATGAACGAAGACGGTACCATGGCCAGGATGCCGGATCTTCTTGAGTTCGCGAAAAAACATTCTCTGAAGATATGTTCGATAGAGGCCCTTATCAAATACCGCATGGAAAAGGACAGGCTGATAGAAAAAGTCGCCGAGACGATGCTGCCCACTCCCTACGGGGAATTCAGGCTTTATGCTTACAGGTCCATGATAGATGATTTTCAGCATCTAGCTCTTGTAAAGGGAAAGATCACCGAAGGCGAGGTCCTGGTCCGGGTCCATTCACAGTGTCTCACTGGCGATGTCTTCCGTTCGATGAGATGTGACTGCGGCGATCAGCTTGAAAAAGCGCTCAGGAAGATATCCAGAAAAGGGACCGGTGTATTGCTTTATCTTTCTCAGGAAGGGAGGGGGATCGGGTTATTCAACAAGATCAAAGCCTACCAGCTGCAAGATGACGGATATGATACCGTTGAAGCGAACGAAAAACTCGGGTTCAAGGCGGATCTCCGGGATTATGGTATCGGCGCTCAGATCCTCGCTGACCTGGGTCTTAAGAAAATCCGCCTTATGACCAATAACCCCAGGAAGATAATAGGACTTAAAGGGTATGGTCTTCAGGTCGTCGGCAGGACCAGCCTGGAAATGAAGCCCGGCGCAAAGAACAAGAAATATCTCAGCACAAAAAAGAAAAGACTTGGCCACAGGTTGAGACATGTATGACCCAATTCAAGGAGGATGTTATGACAAAAGCAAAGATAATCAAAGGCAACATGATTGCGAAAGACAAAAAGATCGGTATAGTGGTCTCCCGGTTCAACGAGTTCATCTCTTCAAAACTGCTCGAAGGCGCCATTGATACTCTCGTCACCCATGGCGTCAAGAACGAGGATATTACTGTTGTATGGGTTCCCGGGTCTTTCGAGACCCCGGTTTTAGCGGGCAGGATGGCCGATTCCGACAAGTATGATGCGATAATCTGCCTGGGTGCCATCATTCGGGGAGAGACCCCGCATTTTGATTTCGTTGCCAGCGAAGCGGCCAAGGGTGTCGCCAAAGTGGCAATGGAGAGCAAGGTGCCCTGTGTGTTCGGAATAATAACCACCGACAACCTTGAACAGGCGGTGGACAGGGCGGGCACCAAAAGCGGTAACAAGGGAAGAGATGCGGCCAGGAGCGCCATCGAGATGTGCAGCCTGTATTCATCCATATAAAGCAAGGAAGGGGTGGTCATGAGAAAGCGTACTATGGCGCGTGAAGCGGCACTGAAGATACTTTACGCCAGCGACATCAACAGAGAGAGCATAACCGAATGTGCCGGAAAGTTCTGGGATAACGAAGCGAAAGAGGATGATGAGGTCCGCAGTTTCTCGGAGTATCTCATCCGGGGGGTTAGTGATCACGCAGAGCAGATCGACAGGACCATAACAAAATATGCCGCTAACTGGGAGCTTGAACGCATGGCCACTGTTGACAGGAACGTTCTCAGGATAGCATGTTTTGAGCTTTTGTTCTCCGAGGACATTCCTCCCAAAGTGGCTATCAATGAGGCTATTGATATAGCGAAAAAATACGGGGACAAGGATTCGGGCAAGTTCGTCAACGGCATCTTGGACAAGATAAACAAGACCGAGCAGCGGCAGGGATCAATAGCTGCCGACTGAGGTGTTCATATGAAAATCAATAACAGTAATGGACGGGTTGATCTTCACGTGCACACGTATTTTTCCGACGGGGTACTTTCTCCTGAAGAGGTCGTGGAAAAGGCCCTGGAAAAAGGGCTAAGAGCGATAAGCATAACCGACCATGATTCAGTGGAAGGTGTTTCCCCGGCTATAACCGCAGCCAACGACACTCATATAGATATAGTGCCAGGTATAGAGATCTCCGCCTCTTTTAATAAGAAAAAAGAGGTACATATACTCGGCTATTTCGTTGACTGGGAGGATGAGGACCTTGGAAAAGCTCTTGCTCACATGCGGGATAAACGCATTGAGAGGATCGAGAAAATGCTTGAACTTCTCCGCCGGCAGGGCATGCAAATAACCCGGGAAGAAGTCTTGGCGCTTTCCCCTCATGGAACGGTTGGCCGTCTGCAGCTAGCACGGATGCTGGTCGAAAAGGGCCTGGTAAAGGACCTGAGGACCGTTTTTGACAGGTATATAGGTAACGGCAAGCCCTGTCATGTCGGGCATGAGTACCTTTATTACGGGGATGCCATTGATATGATAAAGAACGCCGGAGGCGTTCCCGTTCTCGCCCACCCGGGGACCATGAAGAGCGATGATGAAATACCGCTGTTCGTAGAAGCCGGGATAAGGGGGATAGAAGCTTATCACACCAAACACTGGCCTTCAACTTCCAATAAATATACCGAGATCGCCGAAAGATACGGTCTTCTAGTAACCGGCGGTTCCGATTGTCATGGTCTTCCAGAGGACGACATGCTTATGGGTAAGGTTTATGTTGGATATGAGACGGTCGCTGAACTGAAGGAGGAATCCCGCAGGATACGTAATGAAAAGACCTCTTGAGATCAAATACATGCAGATGGCTCTCCGCCTTGCGAAAAAAGGTGAGGGGAGAACGTATCCTAACCCAATGGTCGGAGCTGTTATCGTCAGGGATGGCAAGATCGTCGGCAGAGGTTATCACAAGAAGGCAGGCGAGGATCATGCCGAGATCACGGCCCTAAAAGAAGCTCGGGGGAAATGCCGCGGCGCCAGTATGTTCGTCACGCTGGAACCGTGCGATCACTACGGCAAAACACCCCCCTGCAGCTTACGTATAATCGAAAGCGGGATTAAGACCGTTTATGCCTCCATGAAGGATCCAAATAGATTGACCGGTGGCAAGGGCATAAACAGGCTGAAAAAAGCCGGCATAGACGTAAAGGTCGGTCTTATGAGAGAAGAGTCGGCTTTTGTCAACAGGAAGTATATTAAGTTCATCACAACCGGATTGCCCTACGTCACGGTTAAGCTGGCGCAGTCGATAGACGGTAAGATAGCTGCCAGGGACGGTTCATCCAAATGGATATCAGGTGAGGATTCAAGGAACTATACCAGGAAGCTGCGTCCTAGTTATGATGCCATAATGGTCGGAGCGAATACGGTGGTAAAGGATGATCCTTACCTGCTGGACAGTCAAAGAAAGGGCTACGGCGTGACGCGTATTGTGGTCGACAGCAGGCTCAGGATACCCGAGAAAAGCAATATCCTCAAGACCCGGTCGAAGTCACCCGTTATTATCGCAACCACCAGGCTTGCACCACAGGCCAGGATGAGCAAGCTTGAAGCCATGGACGGCATAGAAGTAATTAGAACCCGCGTGAAGGAGGGGCGCGTGTCTCTCGGAGGGCTTTTAAAAAAGCTCGGTCAGAGGGAGATGGTGAACGTGCTTGTCGAAGGAGGAGGGGAACTTGTCGGCAGCATGGTAGATGAGGGCCTGGTGGATGAAGCCATGTTCTTTGTCTCTCCGAAGATCATAGGCGGGGAATATTCGTCGGTAAAAGGCAAGGGCGCTGCGAACATAAAAAAAGCGCTTGACCTCGAGCAGGTAGAGATAAAAAGAAAAGGTGACGACATTTTCGTCAGGGGAATGGTATGTTCACGGGGATAATCACTGAAATAGGCGAGGTGAGAAGCGTATCAAGAAAAGGCGCCGATTCGGTGCTGAGGGTTAGCTGCAACAGGACGAGAGAGGATTTGACTATCGGCGACAGCGTGGCCGTCAACGGAGTGTGTCTGAGTGTGGTCGACAACAAAGATCCCTTGGAATTCGATGTAGTCGCCAATACTTTCAAAAAGACCAATCTCAAAAGGCTTAAGGCGGGTTCAAAGGTCAATCTGGAGAATGCGCTCAAAGCAGGCGATTCCCTGAGCGGGCATATGGTCACCGGTCACATTGACTGTGAGAGACCCATAAAGAGTCTGTCGAAGACAAAAGACGGATGGGTGCTTGATGTCGCGCTATCGCCTCAGGATGACCAGCACTTGGTTCCCCGGGGATCTATCGCCGTTGATGGCGTCAGCCTGACGGTAGGCGAACTCAGAAAGGACCAGGTCCGGATATTCTTAATTCCCCACACGATTGATAATACAATATTAAAATTGAAAACACGCGGAGATTATGTTAACTTGGAATTTGATATCATGGCAAAATACGCGCAGAAGAACTTAACGGAAAATTCCATCACCGAAAAGATGCTCCGTGAAAAGGGGTTCATTTAACCAAAATGAAAGGGGATCGCATGAAAAAAGTCATGATAATGGTCTTGATCGCTTTATTGTTTCTGGCCTTTGTTGATGCCCATGCGGATGATGTAGTAGGCGGGCCGGTAAAAAAGCTAGGGAGGGGCTTTGCCAACCTAGTGACTTCCCCGTTCTACGTGTTCAAGGGTATGGGTGACACCGCAAAAGAGAACGGATGGATGGCGGGTGCGACCTGGGGCTTGCTTGAGGGGGCGGTTAACCTGGTTAAAAGGGCGTCCGTCGGAGCGTACGAGGTAGTGACCTTCCCGGTGCCGCTACCGGCGAATTACGAGCCTATATTGAAAGATCCGGAATTCTTTACCGATGACAAGGACAGGCGGCTGAGCATATACCGCACTAAATAAACTTAAACACATTTAACGTTGACGGTATATTACTATAATGATAATATATCGTCGTTGTTATCTTGTTCTAGTTAACATAATGTCGGGGCGTAGCGCAGTTTGGCTAGCGCGCCACGTTCGGGACGTGGAGGTCCTGGGTTCAAATCCCAGCGCCCCGACCATACTCCGGGAAACTTCCACTTCAAAGAGGTCCATCCATGCGACAGGCGCAGAGATTTCATGTGATATACGAGGGGAAAGTTCAAGGCGTCGGTTTCAGATTCACCGCCGAAAGGCTCGCCTGGAAGAAAGGAATAACAGGGTACGTGAAAAATCTTCATGATGGACGGGTTGAGATAGTATGTGAGGGCCCCGAAGAGGATATTTCCTCGTTCCTGCGGGATATAGAGCTGGAGATGTCCAGTTATATTGCCGATTCAAAAAAGCAGCAGATGCCTTCTAGCGGTGAATTTTCTTCATTCGGTATCAGGTTTTGACATGAAGTATGTGGTAATTTCTGACATACACGGCAATCTCCCGGCTCTTGAGGCAGCTGTTAGTACTTTTCCGGAAGAGAGTGAGAAGAATATAATATGCGCGGGTGATATTGTCGGCTACGGGGCCGAGCCGGGTAAATGCATAGAAAAAGTGAGGGCTCTGGGAGCCAGAAGCGTCATGGGAAATCATGACGCTGGGGTTATCGGCCGGACGGATATTTCATATTTCAACAATGCCGCCGCCGAGGCGGTGCGGTGGACCAGAAAGCAGCTTAATGGTGACGGTCTTTCTTATCTTGAAAAACAGCCCTACGTTATCGAGGAAAAGTTTTTCAGTGTGGCGCACGGCACCCTCCATGACCCGGAAAGATTCAGCTACATGATGACGGGTGCGGACGCGATGCATACTTTTGAAGTGCTCAAGACGAAGATATGTTTTGTCGGCCATTCTCATGTGCCCGGCACTTTCATTTTGAGAGAGGGAAAACTCACCCAGACGGGGAAAAATGCGATCGTTCTGGAAGATAACGCCAGCTACATCGTTAACGTTGGTAGTATAGGCCAGCCTCGAGACGGGGATAACCGCGCCTGTTATTGCATTTATGACGCGGACAAGGGGCAGATCGATCTGCGCAGGATAGAATACGATATATCCCTGGCGGCCGAACGCATAGCGAAGGCGGGATTGCCCCAGGTTCTTGCGGACAGGTTGTTCATAGGCAGTTGAACTTTGTAAAAAAAGAGAGGCAGATATGTTCAAAAAGAGTATTGATGTTCTGGTCGTGACGCTGATCATGGTCTTAGTGCTTACCAGTTGCGCCCAGCTTAGCGAGAAGTTTATTCCAAAAAAGAAGAAGGAGCCGGAGACCGGAAGAAGATACAAGGCCGTCAGGACTTATGACATCAAACCCAACCTTGATCTTTATACTAAACGGTATATTTTCTGGAAGAACTGGCACAGAGAGACCATGAACGTTATTAGGGACAGCAACCAGAAAAAGATCCAGGTTTCCCTTGAGCAGGAAATATCCAACCTGCTGGACATGAAGAGGATGCTGGTCGACGAAAAAGCCGAAGAGCTTCAGACCTACATCAATGAGATCATCGAGGTGGAATCCAAGGTCAAAGAAGAAAGAGTGACCCAGGGCAACCGGGTGAGGATAAAGAAAAAGCTTCAGAACGCCGGCAGGGGGATAAAAAGGAACTTTTCCTACAACGAAATGAGGGATTTCATCAGGGATGACTGGGGTTCTTGATCTGGAAAAGTTCGTGGTCGGCGACCTTGCCACTAATTGTTATCTGGTGAGTAGCCCCGCCACACGTAAAGCCGTGCTTATAGACCCCGGAGCCGAAGAGCCGCGGATATTGACCAGTATACGCGATAAAGGGTTAGATGTTCTTTTCACCATAAACACTCACGGGCACTATGACCATATAGGCGGGGACGCTTATTTCGGTTTTCCGGTTCTGATACATGAACTTGAAGAAGCCTGCCTGCATGACGGGGAGAAGAACTGGTCCGCCTTTTTCGGGCGACAGGTTGAACAGGTTCGAGCTAATGGTCTTCTGGCTGACGGTGATATTGTCAAAGCTGGGGATCTCTCGTTAAAAGTCATTCATACTCCGGGGCATACCCCCGGGGGTATATCCCTCCTTTGCGGCAGCCTGCTTTTCAGCGGCGATACACTCTTCCGTGAAGGTGTGGGACGGACCGATCTGCCAGGGGGAAGCCGTGAAGAAATCATTAGCTCCATTTGGGATAAGCTGTTCAAGCTGCCCGATGATACGCGTGTATTGCCCGGTCACGGGCCCGAGACCACTATCGGGCATGAGAAGGACTTTTTGGGCGGCATAGGCATGGTGGGCTGAACAAGGGTTCAAAATGAAGGACCATATCGAGAATTTCATATATTTCCTGGAAGTAGAAAGAGGAGTCAGCGATAATACCGTTGAATCTTACCGGCGTGATCTGGAAAAGTTCAGGCTTTATCTGGAGAAGAACAAAAAAGGTCTCGCCGGGGCGAAACGTGAAGATATCGTGAACTTTATGATGTGCCTGAAGGACCAGGGGCTTTCTTCCACTACGATCGCGAGGAATCTCGCCGCGCTTAAGACTTTTTGGAAGTTCCTGGTAGCCGAAGGTCTTGTTCGCGAGAACGTTGCCGCGGTGGTAGAGACGCCGAAGACCTGGAAAACGGTCCCAGATACACTTAACAAGGACGAGGTCGAGAAGCTTCTGGAAGCGCCTCAGGCAAGAGGATGGATGGGGATCAGGGACAAGGCTATACTGGAACTGATGTACGCGACAGGCCTTAGGGTCTCGGAAGTCAAAGACCTCAAGAAAACCGGGGTCAATCTTGAAGCCGGGTTTGTCCGGTGTCTTGGAAAGGGAGGCAAGGAAAGGATAGTGCCGCTTGGAAAAGTGGCCGAAAAGGCCGTCAGCAGGTATATAACAAAAGCGCGCGCCAAACTGGCCAGAAAGACGCAGGATGAGCACCTTTTCCTGTCCAGGCTGGGAAGGAAGCTTTCAAGGCAGAGCCTGTGGAAGATGATCCAAAAATATGCTCATAAGGCCGGCATAAAAAAACATATCACTCCGCACAGCCTCAGACATTCCTTTGCCACGCACCTGCTGGAAGGTGGTGCGGAGCTAAGGGGTGTCCAGGAAATGCTGGGCCATGCGGATATCTCCACGACCCAGATATATACACATATAAACAAGGATAAGCTCAGGAAGATCCATAAGGATTATCATCCAAGAGCATAGTTTGCACATGGACCTCATAGTAACTCATAAGAACGCTGATTTCGACGCATTGAGCTCCCTTGTGGCCGCAAGCAAGCTTTATCCGAAAGCGCGCCTTCTGCTGCCGGGCAGCCAGGAAAAAGCGGTTCGTAATTTCCTTTCCCTTATAAAGGACAAGATCAGGATAGAGAACGAGAAGACCTGTCGGATGGATGACGTTACCCGGCTTATCATAGTGGATAACCGACACAGGTCCCGTATAGGTGAGGCGGCGGGGCTTCTGGATAAAAAAGGGATAAAGGTCCATATATACGACCACCATCCCAGGACCAGTTCTGATATCAAGGCTGATAAGGAGGTATACAAACAGGTCGGTGCCACCGTTACCCTGCTTCTTGAGATACTCGCGAAAAAAGGAAAACTGAAACTGACACCGCTTGAAGCCACGCTGATGCTGCTCGGTATATATGAGGAGACCGGCTCTCTTTCATATTCGCCCACGACCAAGCTCGACGTTGATATCGTGAGCATGCTTCTCGATCAGGGCGCGAATCTTAATGCCGTATCCTCCTATCTCAACAGGGAACTTACCGAGACGGAGTTATCCATATTCGTGGATCTTCTGGAATCGGTGGAAGTATATAACGTGCACGGGATAAATGTCGCTTTCGCGAGCGTGGAGGCCAAGCATTTCGCCGGCGAGATGGGGACGGTGGTGCACAAGCTGCAGGATGTGGAAAACCAGCCTGTATTTTTTGTGCTTTTCAAAACCCCCGATAAGGTCAAGATAATGGCCCGTAGCCGCGTTGAACTCATTGACGTGAACAAGATGATGGCACACTTCGACGGTGCGGGGCACTCTTCCGCGGCCAGCGCCAGGACAGAAGGCAGGTCGGTGGAACAGATCAAGGATATCATACTGGGAAAGATAAAGCGCATAACCCGGACCGATGTATATGCCAAGGACATAATGTCCAAGAACGTGGAAACGGTTTCGCAGGAGGAGAAGATCGATGAGGTTTTCAGGAGGCTAAAAGACTCGGGATACAAGGGTATGCCCGTTTATGACCAGAAGTCGAAACTGGTCGGAATGATAACAATGGGCGACATGAAAAAAGCCATCAAACGTGGGATGGGCCACTCGAGGGTCAAGGGATATATGTCCACGCCTCTTGTAACGGTCTCGCCCGAGACGCCGCTTCATGATCTTCAGCAGATAATGATCGACAGCAATAAGGGCAGATTGCCTGTCATCAAGAAAGGGCGCCTTGTCGGCATAGTCAGCCGGACTGACGTCCTAAAGAAGGTCCATAGCGCGCTCTTTCGCGCCAAACCGGAGAAGCGCGTGGCTGTCACGGATATAATCGCGCGGATGAACCTGCTTCTTCCAAAAAAATTCATGAAGCTTATAAGGTCCATCAGCGATGAAGCAGATAAGCGCGGTATCGAGTTATTCGTCGTCGGGGGGTTCGTAAGGGATCTGCTCCTTGGAAGAAAGAACTACGATCTGGATATAGTCATAGAAGGAGACGCAATAGCGTTCGGAAGGGTCGTCGCCGACAAGCTCAAGGGCGCTTTCGTTGTTCATAAAAAATTCGGGACATCTACGATAGTCATGGACTGGCCCTCATGGCTGGGACCCGCCCTGCATCCGGACAACAAGTTCAAGATAGATGTGGCTACCGCCAGGCAGGAGGTTTACGAGGCACCAGCGGCTCTTCCGACGGTCAAGTTCAGTTCCTTAAGGGAAGACCTCTATCGCAGGGATTTTACCATAAACGCGATGGCCATCAAGATTAATAAAAAGGACTTTGGTTTGTTCCTTGATTTCTTTGACGGGATAAAGGACCTTAATCGCGGAATAATAAGGGCACTTCATGACAAGAGTTTCATAGACGACCCGACCCGCATTTTCCGAGCGGTGCGCTTTGAACAGCGTTTCGGTTTCCAGATAGAAAAACACACGGAGTATCTTATAAAACACGCTGTCAAACAGGAGATGTTCCGTAGAACCGAGAACCAGAGAATACGGGATGAGCTTGTACTTATTCTCAAGGAAAAGGACCCCGAAAAGCCGGTTTTCAGGATGCGCGAGCTGCATGAGCTGCGGTTCATCCATCCGGAACTGGTATTGAAAAGTTCAATCAGGCGCCACTTCAGGGACCTTAAGCACTTTATACATTGGTATAATGAGAACGCCGCCAAAAGGCGCAACCTTGACGTTTGGCTGATGAACCTCATGGTCGTTATCGACAAGCTTTCTCTGAAACAGCTGGAGGTGGTTCTGGAGAAGTTCGTTTTCAAAAGAAGCGAAAGCACAAGGCTGCGTTCCTGCAAGAAAGACGGCGATCGCGCCATTAGGAAGCTTTCTTCAAGAAAAAAGATGAAGCCGAGTGAGGTATACGATATCCTGGAGCCATTTGCACACGAAGTGACGCTTTTCATAATGTCCAAGACCACCTCAAAAACCGTACGCAGGCGTATCAAGAAGTTCTTTGGTGAATATAACGGTATCCAGCTCAGGATAAAAGGACAGGATATCAAGCGGGAAGGCATAAGCCCCGGACCCGAATACAAGGACATACTGAAAAACATCCTCTGCAGGAAACTTGACGGTAAACTCGCGACCAGAAAAGATGAGTTAGATTATATGCGCGAACTGACCGATAAGATAAAGAAGGAAAAATAGTCCCTCGTAGGTATGCACATAGGAGTTCTTAGAATAGAATTGTTTTTAGGCGAAAGCCTGTCGCTTAAGCAGAAGCGTGGCATGCTAAGGAGGGTTAAGGACAGGCTGAGGAATACCTTCAACGTATCTGTCGCCGAAGTCGGGCATCTGGATAAATGGCAGAGGGCGGTCATAGGGGTCGTCACCATATCAACCGACAAGAAGCACCTTTCCTCGCGCATGGACCGGATAATGGACTTTATCGAAGGACAGGGCACGGTCAGCGTGCTGGACCATACCACTGAGATATTGTGAACAGGATGGGGATATTATCATGATCGACAGAATGGACAGGCTGCAGAAAATGCTGAAAAGGGAGATATCGGTTATTCTCCAGAGCGAGATCGAGGATCCAAGGGTCAGCCATGTGACCATAACACGTGTTGAACTGACCAGGGACCTCAGGCTCGCTAAGGTCTTTTACATCACATCAAGCGAAGAACACAGCGCGGAAGAAGTGGGGAAGGGTCTTAAGAGTTCAGGCGGTTTCGTGAGAAGGGAACTTGCCGAGAGGATCACTCTTAAGTATATTCCCCGGATATCCTTCAGGCCGGACCGGAGGGCAGAACGCGCAGAATCCATGAACAACCTCTTCAGCAAGATCGAGGAGGAGCTTGGGATCGACGCTGCTGAAGAGGAAGGAAATGGTGATGAACAAGGATAATATGAAGAATGTCATCAGGCAGTTGAAGAAGCGCGATAATTTTCTCGTAATGGCGCATGTAAATCCCGAAGGTGATTCCATAGGGAGCCAGATAGCGATGCAGCGTCTTCTTGAGAAATGGGGGAAGAAAGCGGTGGTAGTCGATCATGACGAGGTGCCAGATAACCTCAGGTTCCTCAAGGGTGCCGAGGCTATCCAGCCGGAAGTCCCCGCGGGGTTCTCCCCGGAAACTCTGGTAATACTGGATTGTCCTGTTCGTGAGCGGACCGGTGATATTCCCCGCCTCGGGGAAGAGAAAGGGTTTATCATAAACATTGATCACCACGTCAGTAACGAATACTTCGGGGATGCCAACTGGGTGGAAGCGGGAGCCAGTTCGGTGGGGGAGATGATATATATCCTGGCCAGAGAAACGAATACCGAGATTGACATCGAGATCGCCGAGGCCATTTATACCGCTATAATCACTGATACCGGCATGTTCAACTATACCAATACCACCAGGCATACACATGAAGTGGCAGGCGAGCTGATAGAGGTTGGGGTTGACCCGAAGGGGCTTCATGGCAGGATCTTCGAAAGCAAAGAACTTTCGCAGATACGCCTCCTGGGGAAGGTCCTCGGCACGCTACAGGTCGAAGATAACGGACGCCTTGCGCATATGAGCCTAACGCGCAGTATGCTCGCCGAGGAGGGTGTGGACAGCGTACCTACGGATGAATTCATTAATTATCCCCGGTCGATAAAAGGCGTTCAAGCCGCGGTATTTTTCAAGGAGAACATGGATCATCCCGAAAGGATCAACGTGAGTTTCCGTTCAACCGGCGGTATCGACGTCAATAAGGTCGCATCACGTTTTGGGGGAGGGGGTCACCCCCAGGCCTCGGGGTGCACACTTTTCACGAATCTTCGCGAGGCCAGGGAAAAAGTTCTTAACGCGGTAAAAGAAGTGATCGACCGGGGGTAGAGAAAAAATGCAGGATACGGCCGGTATACTGATAGTTGACAAGGAAAAGGGAATGACCAGTCATGATGTCGTGCAGGCGGTGCGAAGGCGCTTCGGCATCAAGAAGGTAGGGCACGCCGGGACACTTGATCCGAACGCAACGGGCGTGCTCGTTCTTTTGCTGGGCAGGGCAACGAAACTCTCCAGCAGGTATTCAGCCGACGAAAAAGAATATCTTGCTGTCATGAAACTCGGAGAGAAGACCGATACGGGCGACAGTTGCGGAAAGATCATAGAAAGAGCGGAGGTACGGGTATCCCCTGAAGAGCTGAGCGCTGCCGCCCGTTCGTTCATTGGCGAGTCTTACCAGACCCCTCCAATGGTCTCGGCAAAGAAGGTTAACGGCAAAAGATTGTACAAGCTTGCCAGGAAGGGGCTGGAAGTAAAGAGAAAGCCGCAGAAGATATTCATCGAGAAGATCGAGATTATTGAATCGGCCATGCCTTTTGCAACATTCAGCGTGATATGCAGTAAGGGCACTTATATCAGGCAGCTTGCCGAAGATATCGGCGAGAAGCTGGGCTGCGGTGCGCATCTTACAGAGCTGAGGCGTACCAGGTCCGGTACATTCACTCTGGAAGGTTCGGCGCGCTATTCCGATCTAGTGCGCATGACCGGGGATGATTTGAATGAAAGTATTATACGGTTACAGGAATCTTGAGAAGAAACTCAAAGACCCGATAATAGCGATAGGTATCTTTGACGGGATACATCTTGGTCACAAGCGTGTCATAAAACGACTTCTTGGGGCCGGAAGACCCGAACAGGAAAAGGTCATAGTTACCTTCGACCCTCATCCACAGTCGGTTCTAAGGCCCGATAAAAGGCCTCCCCGGATAATGTCTCTTGCTCATCGTTTGTTCATACTTGAGAAAATGGGGATACATGCTGTGGTGGTCATCCGGTTCACCAATTATATCGCGTCGATGTCGCCTGAAGATTTCGTTAAAAAGGTAATTGGAGGCACAGGCTCCAGAAAGGTCTTCGTGGGGAAGAACTTTCATTTCGGGAGCGGAAAGAGCGGGAATGTCGATAAGCTAAAGCAGATAGGTCAAAAATACGGTGTGGATGTCAGGATCGTCGAGCCGGTTAAAAAAGGCGGGAAAATAGTTAGTAGCACCTGGCTCAGGAAGCTTATTAGATCAGGAAGATTGGAAAAAGCGGAAAAACTCCTAAGGCGGCCGGTATCCGTCCTCGGCACGGTGGTAAGAGGTGACGAACTTGGCAAAAAACTCGGCAAACCCACCGCCAACATCGATCCCCATCAGGAGGTCATACCCCCTACGGGAGTTTACGCAGTAAAGGTCGATATCGAGGGGGTGCTTTATGACGGGGTTCTTAACATCGGGTTTAAACCGACCTTTTACGGCACAAGATTAAAAAAAAGAAAGGAACCACGCATAGAAGTTCATATCATGGACTATGAAGGGAACCTTTACGGGCGGAATATTGAGATATTTTTCATAAAGAAACTTCGCAAAGAGAGGCAGTACAGAAGCAGTCAGTCTCTCATCGAGCAGATCACAAAGGATATCCAGAGTGCGGAAAAGATCCTCAACAGCAAGAAAATACTCTGGAAGATAAGGCGCTACAAGTATTTGTGACTATCACCATCCACTCTCCTCGTTATGCACATTTCCCGTTGTTATATATAATATTAATTAGTATGTTAGTTATATATTTACAAAAATATGTTTATATGCTAACATAAGCCATGTCAGTTTTAAAATGATGACATTATCCGAGTATATTCCACTGCTATTATATTGGAAAGGAGGTGAAAAATGTCTATAGTAAAGGAAAAAAAACAGGAGATAATAAAAGAATTCAAACAGCATGACAGTGATACCGGTTCTCCGGAGGTGCAGATAGCTATTTTGACCGAACGCATCAGTAATCTCACGGAGCACTTCAAAAAACACAAGAAGGATCATCATTCCAGAAGGGGACTTTTGCTCCTGATCAATAAAAGAAGAAAACTATTAACTTATCTAAAATCCTCTAATAACGAAAAATATCAAGAGCTTATCAAAAGGCTGGGACTCAGGAAATAACGAAGGTCTCGTTATGGTTTTTAATTTATTAGTATAGGATGTTATGGGAAGAGGGGTTACGAATAATGAATGAATTTAATCTTAAGTTAGGCAACGAAGAACTCATAGTAAGTACCGGCAAACTCGCAAAACAGGCGGATGGATCTGTTACTGTCCAATATGGAGGGACGATGGTGCTCGTTACCAGCGTGTGTTCCCGCCAGCCAAGGGAAGGGCTGGATTTTTTCCCTTTGACGGTGGAATACCAGGAGAAGACGTTCGCTGCGGGCAAGATACCCGGGGGCTTCTTCAAGAGAGAAGGGCGTCCCTCTCAGAAAGCTATTCTGACCTCGCGTATGATAGACAGGCCCATACGTCCACTTTTCCCGGAGGGGATGACCAACGAGGTGCAGGTAGTGGCTACCGTGCTCTCTTCTGACGGCAAGAATGATTCGGATATACTCGGGGTTATCGGGGCTTCGACCGCGCTTACAATATCGGACATACCCTTTAACGGACCTATCGGTTGTGTAAGGGTCGGGCTTGTGGAAGATAATTTCGTAATAAATCCCACTTTCGCTGAAATGGAAAAGTCCGATCTGGACCTGGTCGTTGTTGGCAATGACGAAAGTGTCGTAATGCTGGAGTCAGGAGCTAATGAACTCAGTGAAGAGAAAATGGTCGAGGCTATCAAATTCGGTCATGAACAGCTTAAACCCCAGCTTGACCTGCAGAGAAAGCTGGCCGAAAAGATAGGCAAACCCAAAAGGGAAGATATCAGCTATGTCGAGGTGAACGAGGAACTTTACCAGAGAATAAAGGAAAAGGCCCAAGACAAGCTCAAGCAGATCATGCAGCTTTCCGAGAAACAGCAAAGGGTCGAAGGGCTCGCTGATCTTCAGAATAAACTAGTTGAAGAGGAAGGTTCCGCGGAAGATGAGGACATCGAATCCGATGTTAAAAGGGCTCTTCATAGGATAGAGAAGGATGTTCTCAGGCAGATCATACTTGAAGAAAACAAGCGTGTTGACGGCAGGCGATTCGATGAGATAAGGCAGATCTCCAGCGAAATAAACGCACTGCCGCGGACTCACGGTTCGGGTCTTTTTACCCGGGGTGAGACCCAGGCTCTTGCCGTGACGACTCTGGGGACCGCAGCCGACGAACAACGCGTTGACTCATTGGAAGGGGAATCATTCAAGTCTTTCATGCTTCACTATAATTTTCCGCCCTTCAGCGTCGGGGATGTACGCCCCATGCGCGGACCAGGCAGGAGAGAGATAGGCCACGGCGCCCTTGCTGAAAAGGCTTTGACGCCTGTGATTCCCTCCAAGGAAGAGTTCCCTTATACCATCAGGCTCGTTTCAGAGATACTCGAATCCAACGGATCCAGTTCCATGGCTTCCGTGTGCGCGGGCTCTCTTTCCCTGATGGCCAGTGGTGTTCCCGTAAAAGCTGCTGTTAGCGGCATTGCGATGGGACTGGTAAAGGAGGAAACCAACTACGCCATACTTACGGATATCGCCGGTGCCGAGGACCATTTCGGGGACATGGATTTCAAGGTCGCCGGAACAAAAGACGGAGTAACAGCGGTACAGATGGACCTGAAAATAAAGGGCATTGATTTCGATATCCTCAAAAACGCTTTCGAACAGGCCAAAGCGGCACGGATGAAGATCCTAGATAATATGACACAGACGATTCCTGAACCGCTTAATGAGATAGCTCCCAACGCTCCCAGAATAGTAACGCTGACGATCAAGCCCGACAAGATCAGGGATGTTATCGGTTCCGGAGGCAAGGTCATACGTGGCATAATAGCCGAAACCGGCGCGGACATAAATATCGAGGATGACGGAACTTGCCAGGTGGCCTCATCGGACAAAGAATCTCTTGATAAGGCCATTGAGATCATCGAAGGAATTATCGAAGAGCCTGAAATAGGCAAAGTGTATGATGCCACGGTAGTTAATATAACCAATTTCGGAGCTTTTGTCGAATTCCTTCCGAAGAAAGAAGGGCTGGTGCATGTTTCTGAGCTTTCCAAGGATTATGTTAAGGAAGTGACCGACGTGGTCAAGGAAGGGGATAAGGTCAAGGTGAAACTGATCGGTATAGATGATCAGGGCCGCGTCAAACTCAGTATGAAGCAAGTTGAAGAAGATAAAAGTTAATATAAAACGCAAAGAAAGCGCGAGGGACCTGCCGATCCCGACCTATGCTACAAGCGGTTCCGCAGGCGTTGATCTTTACGCCGATGTGGAAGGAGAAGTGTCCATAGCACCCGGAGAGATCAAGCTCATCTCCTGCGGGATATATGTCGAAGTTCCCGAGGGCTATGAGGCGCAGATCAGGCCCAGGAGCGGCCTTGCTTTAAAGCACGGTATAACGCTGGTCAATACCCCCGGCACCATTGATAGCGATTACCGCGGTCTGGTCAACCTCATCGTCACAAATGTCGGAAAAGAGACTTTCACCGTGCAGCGGGGCCATCGGCTGGCCCAGATGATGATACGCGAAGTGATTTACGCGGATTTCATTGAGGCAGAACAGCTCGGCCAGACCGAACGCGCACACGGAGGTTTCGGCCATACGGGAATATGATTCCTTGGCCGTTTGATATATACAGATGACGTTGACAGAAGCTTTGATATCCGGACTTGTGCAGGGATTGACGGAATTCCTGCCGATCTCCAGTTCAGGGCACCTAGTGCTTGTGCACAGGCTATTCGGTTTTAGCGAACCAAGCATGTTTTTTGATATATGTCTTCATGCGGCGACTTTGCTGGCGGTAGTTATCTATTTCGCAGGTGATATACTTCAGTTGGCAAGACAAAGAAGATGGGAATATCTTTTTTATGTTCTCGCCGCGACCGTGCCAGCCGTTATCACTGCTCTATTTTTTGAGGAACGGATATCGGAATTTTTTGTCAGCCCTGCGAAGGTAGCGGTGATGCTGGTCGCCACGGGAATAGTTCTTTTGCTCGGACAGTTCTTTTTATGGAAGAATGACGGCGCTGGGAGGAAAGCGGGCCTATTCAACACTTTTGCAGTCGGGGTGGCCCAGGCGATCGCGCTTTTACCGGGGATATCCCGAAGTGGGGTGACCATATCCGCTGGTCTCGCAGGAGGGATGAAGACTGAGGAGGCCTTCAGGTTCAGTTTTCTTTTGTCCATACCGGTCATAATAGGAGCTACTTTGTACAAGGGTTTGACCGTGGATTTAAGGGGTGCCTTGGCGGGGAATGTCCCCGAGTATATTGCGGGCATGGCGGCAGCTTTCTTAGCAGGGTTTTTCAGCCTTCATCTACTGCGGAAAGTCATAAAGGGGAAGAAACTGTTTCTTTTCGCCGCGTATTGCCTTCTTCTTGGGATGACCGGTATATTTTTTTGGAAGTAAACCGATATCATTGAAATGGATCAGGTAAGAAAAAACGAGATAATCGCTGTAATACTGTTCGCTATCAGTCTTTTTCTTTTTCTCAGCATCTTCACTTTCAGCGAACAGGACCTTTCGTTTTATACCAGTAGCCCTAACATGGTGCCCCAGAATGCTACCGGTGTGGTGGGTGCTTATGTTGGAGGTGTGCTTTTGTTCTTCATGGGTAAAGCCGCATACGTGATCCCTCTTCTTATCCTTGTCTGGGGGATATCCCGCCTGATGCAGCTTGAGCCTCGCAAGATATTCTTCAAGGTTTTCGGCACGATAGTGCTTGCCACTGTTGTAAGCGCCAGTCTGAGCATGATATCAGATTCAACCCGCACGATGGCATTTGCCCAGGGCGGTCTTATAGGCAGTCTGGTCTCAGAGTTCCTGCTTGAATACCTGGGCAGGATCGGGGCTACCGTTTTTATCATCGCGATGATGATTCTCTCGGTACTTATTGCGACCGAATTTCTGATACTTCCAATAATAACGGCAATGTTCAAATTCCTGTCCAAAGTTCCCGGCAGAGTAAAGTCCATGATCCCTGAAGCCGAGGACAGGGCTCTTCCCAAAAAACTGATTCGCCAGAATAAACTCAAGACCGCTCGCGAAGAGATATCCAAAAAGCTTGAAAAAATGCGGAACCAGGTCGAGGAGGTAAAAAAGACCTCTCTGGCAAAAAGAGATGTTCCCCAGGAGGCTGCTCCATCCAGCGGAGCATCCAAGGGGCCGAAGATCGTAAAAGCGGCCACTACGCAGAAAGCCTCCGCTAAACCAGTGCGCGTCGCGCCCGTCTCAAACAATAAAACCGGAGAACAGGTGGAATACAAACTTCCGGAGCTGGGTCTTCTTAAAGATCCGCCCAGGACCGGGGCTAAAGAAAGGGAAGGGGACCTGAAAAGGAACGCCCTAAAGCTTGAAAGCACTCTTCTTGAGTTCGGTGTTGAGGCCAAAGTCGTCAAGATCAATAACGGTCCTGTTATCACCATGTATGAACTGGAGCCGGCAGTGGGGACCAAGGTGAATAAAATAACCTCGCTTGGCGACAATATATCACTAGCTATGAAATCCGCGAACATACGTATCGTGGCGCCCCTGCCGGGAAAAGGCACTATCGGAATAGAAGTTCCCAACAAAAAGAGCGAATTCGTTTATCTGAAGGATATCATAGGGGCAGAGGAATACAGCGAAGCGGATTCTCCTCTCAAACTGGCTCTGGGAAAGAATCTTTCGGGCAATCCTATAGTCACGGACCTGGCCAAGATGCCGCATCTTTTGATAGCTGGTGCAACTGGATCGGGAAAGACCGTCTGCATAAACTGTATAATAAGCAGCCTGCTTTTCAATTCTTCCCCGGAGGAACTGAAGTTCATGATGATAGATCCCAAGAGGGTCGAGCTTATGATGTTCGAGGGCATTCCTCACCTGGTCTCTCCGATAGTCACAAATCCCAAAAAAGCCGCCTCGGCGCTTAACTGGGTCATAACCGAAATGGAGCGCAGATACGACGTTTTCGCGGAGAAGGGAGTAAGGAACATAACTTCCTACAAGCAGAGACAGGATGAGGAGGACGAGAACCTTCCTTATATCGTAGTTATAGTGGACGAATTAGCGGATCTTATGATGGTTGCGCAGCAAGACGTTGAAGGAGCCATAATGCGTATCGCGCAGCTTTCCCGTGCCGCTGGGATACACATGATACTGGCTACGCAGAGACCTTCAGTTAACGTTATAACCGGTGTCATTAAGGCCAATCTGCCCGCTAGGATATCTTTCAAGGTCGCCTCAAAGGTCGATTCCCGGACCGTTCTTGACGCCAACGGCGCGGAAAAACTGCTCGGAAAAGGTGATATGCTCCTCATGGAGCCGGGCGCTACCGCCATTAAACGCGGTCAGTGCAGCCTGGTGGAGGATTCAGAGATAAGGAATATCGTCAAATTCATCAAGCAACAGGCCGGCCCTCAGTACATAGACGAGGCCGTTGAAACGCAGGAGACCAAGAAAGTGGGGGTCGATCAGGAAAAGGATGAATTATATACTGAGGCGGTGCGTGTCGTCGTTGAGACGAAGCAGGCTTCCGTGTCCATGGTACAGAGAAAATTAAGGGTAGGCTACACCAGAGCGGCGAGAATGATCGATATCATGGAAGAGGAAGGTATAGTCGGTCCCTACAACGGATCAAAACCGAGAGAGATCCTTATTGAAAGCATGCAAGAAGTCGAAGAGGTAACAGATGGTGACGCCTAAAGAGATCGGTGCCAGGTTCCGGCAGGCGAGAGAGAAGATCGGCATCAGCGTAGAAGAGGCCAGTAACCGCAGCCGCATACACCCTAATATTATCACTGATATCGAAAAGGGCGTGCTGGACAGGCTGAACAAGCTGTATATGAGAAGCTTCATGAAAAAGTACGCCTCCTTTCTCGGGTTCGACGCTAAAACCGAGATCGAGCAGTTCGACCTGCTCTTCTCCGAAAACACCAAGCAGGAATTCACTATTGGGGGCGAGAAGGAGGAAAAAAAGAGAACGTATCCCGCTCCTCCTAAATTGCCTTCTGTTTCCAAGGACCAGTTGATGAGGTTACTTGTTGCCGTAGCCGCTATAGCACTTCTAGTGCTCATGTTCGTTCTCGTTGGCATGCTGAGGACGAAGATCTCACTAATGAAACAGAAAAGGGCGCAGCTTCTTCCGAAAAAAACTGAATCTACCGAACAGGTCTCCCGCATGGTGGAGCAGACAGTTGCTGACCCTGAAAAGACCCAGAAAATGACCGGGAACGAAAGGAACGCGAATAACTTCGCTTCCCGCCAAAGATCTTCGTCCGAGGAGGGTTCTGTCAGGCTCACCTTGCGGTCGCGGGGGGATGCATGGATAAGGGTTTCACATGGGGGAGATGTTCTATTTGACGGGACTCTGCATGACGGGGATTCAAAGTCATGGTCGGCCGAGGGGACTATAAATGTCTGGACGGGAAAAGCCGAACGCCTTGATTTTATCGTTAATGACCACAAGATCAGCAAGGTCGCAAAGGGCGTCGTAAAGAACATTAAGGTATCTTCAGAAGGGATTATGGTGGGGGACGACTGGGCAACCCGCTTTTAAAGACTTTTTATGAAAAAGATCTACCTTTTCAGTCTCGGTTGTCCCCGTAATCTTGTTGACAGCGAGGTCCTTCTCGCCCTGCTTGAAAAAAAGGGCTACGAGATCGCAGAGGAGCCCGAGAACGCAGACGTAGCAATCGTCAATACATGCGGGTTCATCGAGGACGCAAAACAGGAATCCGTTAATACCATCCTACAGCTTGCAGATCTTAAAAAAACATCAGAACTAGAAAAAATCGTAGTTACCGGCTGTCTTTCCCAGAGATATCCTGATGAATTGCTGGACCAGATAGCGGAGATCGACGGTATTTTCGGCACGTCTGATTTCAGGGAGATCCCGGGGAAAATAGAACTTTTATATTCTGGAGAAAGGGTAAGGGCCGTAAGAGACCGCCCTGAGTTCCTTTATGACGATACGGATCAGCGTAAACTCATCACTCCTCATCATTTCGCCTATGTCAAGATACAGGAAGGCTGTTCAAACAGGTGCACTTACTGCATCATTCCCGAGCTGAAAGGTCCCAGACGCAGCAGGACGATGCCATCAGTGCTGGAAGAGATAAAATATGTTCGCGATCATTTCGGTGTTAAGGAAATAGTTCTTATCGGGCAGGATACTACCTCTTTCGGTATTGACAGGTTGGGAAAGAGCGAACTTGCGGGATTGATCCGGGAAGCAGCTCCTCTTATGCATGATGGATGGTTGAGGGTTCTTTACACGCATCCTGTACAGTTCACCGATGAGCTCATAGAGGTGATAGCTACTACTAGTAACGTGTGCAGTTATGTGGATCTGCCGATACAGCATATAAACGATGCGATCTTACGGAAAATGAATCGTCGTGTGGACAAAAGAGCTATCGTTGATCTTATACAACGGATACGGAAGAAGATAGATAGTGTTGTTCTGCGGACCTCCGTGATAGTGGGGTTCCCGGGAGAGAGCGAAAAACAATTCGGGGAACTAATGGATTTTCTCCTGGAGACCAGATTTGAGCGCATGGGAGCCTTTATCTATTCGCGCGAGGAGGGAACGGCCGCTTTCGAATACAAAGAACAGGTGCCTGAACAGATCAAGCGGGAAAGGTTCGATAAGGTGATGGCTCTTCAGCAGAGGATATCTGCCGAGAACAACATGAAGTTCTTCGGTAAGACCCTTGACGTATTGATCGAAGAGAAAGATCCGTCCGAGAAGGATATTTTTTTCGGGCGCTCCTGCATGGATGCTCCTGAAGTGGATGGGATGGTTTATGTCAAGGGCACAGATCTCAAGGTCGGCGAATTCAGGAAGGTCCGTATCAGCGGAACGCTAGAATATGATCTTATAGGAGAAGCTCTATGAATACCCCGAACAAGATAACCGTTACCAGGATAATCCTGGCGTTTATCTTTATGATAGCCTTATTCTCAAGTGGCCTTGCATGGAAAATAGTGGCCCTGGTGATATTCCTGGTGGCGGCCGCCACGGACTATCTGGACGGGTATCTGGCCAAAAAATACGGCAATATCACGAACTTCGGGAAGATAATGGACCCGGTCGCCGATAAAGTTCTTACACTTTCCGCTTTTTTGGCTTTTGTCGAAATGAAGCTTGTGCCGGCCTGGATGGTTGTTGTGATCATCCTCCGGGAACTTCTTATTACCAGCATACGTCTTAGAGCACTTATGAAACGCGAGGTGCTTGCTGCTGGCCTGGCCGGTAAACACAAGACGGTTTCTCAGATGTTATCCATATTAGTGATACTCATCTTCATAGTAATAAAGGAAGCAGGAGTTTCGGTGTTCGGTTTCTGGAACGATTCTTTTGAATACTGGTACCGTCAGCTGATTTTTATCCTGATGCTGGTGACTGTTGCACTCACGATAATCAGCGGGGCGTCGTATCTTATAGGTAACAAGAAATATCTTTTTAATAACGGGGAATAAATTGAAAAAAATCCATCGATTGATATCAACGGCCTTTGGGCTCGGGTATTTTCCCGTAGCACCTGGGACTGCGGGGAGCGTTGCCGGTCTTGCTTTATGTCTTTTGCTGCATAAATACGTCTTCCTGTATATAGCAGTCTTCATAATATTATTCGTTCTTGGTCTGGTGTCGTCGGGTAAATTCGAAACTGAGATAGGCATACAAGATGCTTCGTTCATCGTCATTGACGAGTTCGCGTGTATTTTTTTAGTTTATCTTGGCCTTCCTATTAATGTTCCACTTGTTGTTGCGGGGTTCCTACTTTACAGGATAATAGATATAATTAAATTGCCTCCTATGAAGTCCCTTGAAAACCTAAAGTGGGGTTGGGGTATAATGTTAGACGATCTTGTAGCCGCGATTTATTCCAATATCCTCCTTCATACGTTCATATATTTTCACGCCAAATTGTTAGGCCAGGGATAGATAGTTTGCAAGACTCCATTCTTTCCTGAAAACCTTATAGATAGGGCCTTTTAGGATATATCTTATCTTATTCAGCGAGTATATACTCAAAAAAATCTCCTCCATTTCTTGACTTTGAGCATATACTCATTATACTTATCAGCGCTGATCAATTTATAACAAAAGATAACAATACATAAGAAAGCGTCAGCATAAGCAATCAAGTATAACAGTTCGTAAAAGGGGGTATATACTAATGCTGATATACATCATAGATTTGCTTCAATACGCATTAAAACATACTAAGCTATATCATTTCATAGGAAAAAACAATAAGACAAGTTAATTTATAACAACTTGTATAAAGGGAGTGATTTTTATGGTTAGCCCAGTTATGACAGTCGAAGAGTTGGCCGAGTACCTAAAAATGAAGGTTGTAACGATTTATAAGCATGCACAGGAAGGCAAAATTCCGGGGTTCAAGGTCGGATCCAAATGGCGCTTTAAGAAAGAAACTATCGACGAATGGATCAAAAACCAGGAAGAGATGGGGCACAAATAGTTTTTTCATGGATATTTAAGAAAGGTCGGAAATGAAAAATATTTGTTCAAAATGTATATTATCAGATTCCATGCCGGGAATAGAACTAAATGAGCAAGGAATATGTAATATTTGCCAGAAAGTTTCTAGAAATATGTACCAGAATAAACGGGAAGAGGAACTTATATCAATATTGAAAAATAGAAAAACTAAGTCCAAATATGATTGTATCTGTTTATATAGCGGAGGTAAAGATAGCACATACATGCTTTATAATCTCGTAGAAAAATATCGGTTAAATGTTTTAGCTTTTACATTGGATAATTGGTTTTTGTCAAGTGGAACATTCGATAATATTGAAAAAGTGGTTTCCAAACTCGCAATAGACCATATTATATACAAGCCTAGGTTTGATATTGTTTCAAAATTGTTTAAATACGGGATTGAAAATTATAACTCTTCCGAAGAATCACAAAATTTAGCTTATTTGATTGGGCATGTTTGTTGGCCTTGTTTTGCTATGATTAGCTTATTTTCAATAAAACAAGCTATTAAGAAAAATATTCCTTCAATTGTTGTGGGCACAACACCGGGACAATTAAGGCAGAAGGATAAAAGTCTTATTTCTAAATATGAGGGTGTGGTTGATGTCTATAAGAACATGATCATTCCTTTTTTAAATATTTTGGATAAAAATCTGAAGAAAGAAATCGATTTGTCCTTCTTCGAAAAAATAAAAGCATTTAGCCTGAAACTGGTTCCCTTTTATGAGTACGTTGCATACAGTGAAAATACAGCTATTAACGAAATTAAGAACAGATTCAATTGGCAAAAACCATCAGATACCGATTCCTGTTCTTCTAATTGTTTGATAAATTCTCTTGGCATTGCATTACACAACAAATTGTACAATGTTAATTCTTATGTTATACCCTTGGCACATGACGTAAGGCTAGGATTAATAGATAGAGAGGAAGCGTTGAAGGCTGTGAATTCAAAACCAAATGAAAAAATAATCTATGACATCGCACAAAAATTGGAATTAGAGCCAAAAAGCTTTATGTAGGAAGGACCACAATACAAAATGTTGAAATTTTACAGAAAAAAAATATCGGGTAATATCTTCAGTTCAATGATAGCGCACGTAAGAGACTTTGTAGTTAGCTTTTTGCCTATCACCCGATTGCCAAATTCAATTGTAAAATTGTTATATGGGTTCCAACCAGATTATGTCTTTCTAATACACCCTAGAAGAATAGAAGATATTCTTGTGGGTGTTCCATATTTCAGAATTCTTAAGAAACTTCTTCCTGCAAAACTTTTTCTAAAGCTTGTTGCAGTGACACCAGCTTATGTTGTAGGCAAAATGACTTCAAATAAAGGGATAAATGGTTTACTGGTTACTAATGCTGTTCTTCCAAGTGAAATGTTGCGCAGGAGAAGAAAGACCTTACAAAATATCAAGAAGCTCACAAGCTTTATCCAGAAGATTTCAAAAAACAATTGTGTTGTAGGGCTAGGTGCCTGGTGGCCAATCGTATCAAGAAGAGGAATATTTTTCAAACAAAACCTAGCAAACTCTGATCAATTGTGTTTTACAAATGGTCACTGCGGAACATTAATATCTATTTATTTAGCCATTAACCGTATAGCAGAATTATGGAAAAGTAGATTAGAAAATATTGATATAGCCATCATTGGATCAGGCAAGATGGGAACAGCTGTTGCAAAATCATTATTAAACAAAGTAAGAAAGATTACATTAATCGATAAAAATAAAATCCGATTAGAAAGGTCATATTTTATCCTTGACGAAAGTAATAGAAAAACAAAAATCGATTTATGTCAATCCAAGACTACTAAAACTTTATATGATGCACTAAGCCAGCATAGATTAGCGGTTTGTACGACCTCCAATATAACTTCAATTTTGAGAGGATTAAAAATTCCTGTTCAAATGATAATAATAGATGACTCAAGACCGGAAGCATTCCCAAGAACAACAGAGGTTGGAAGTAATATCGTGTTAGAAGGCGGCCTTGTCAAGATCAACGGCATTAATGTTGATTATGATTTTGGATTCGGAAAAGATGAGAATGTATTTGGATGTCTTGCCGAGGCTTTTGTGCTTGCTTTAGAAGGAAGAAAGGAACTTTCTCCAACGTTAGGTGATGTTGATTTTGTGAATTTTTACAAGACAATTAAATATTATAAAGAAAATGGTATTACTACTGGAGATTTTAAATCAGGAGATGTTTTCATTAGAAACAAAGATATTGTGAAAATGAATGATAACAGAGAAGAAGCTATTGCAAAGAGGTAATACGTGAATTTTAATCTATTTCATTATACACTTTCTTATGTATTAGTCGGATCAATACTGACTGTATTGAGCGTATTTATTTTCGCAAAAGGAAAAGATAATGCGCTTTTTAAAACATTTGCTCTGTATAACTTGGCTATAGCTTGGTGGTGTATTTTCTCCGTTCCAGCTATATTATCTTATAATCTTAACATAGCGGCTTATTGGTGTAGAACTTTTATCGTGGGAGCAATCTTTATTCCCACATTATTTTTGCATTTTGCTTATTTACTTTTAGGCTATCTTAAGCGCAAGAAATATATAAGAATACTCCAATTCTCATATGCGTTATCATGCTTTTTCTTATTAGCAAATTTTACCCCGCTATTCATACATAGTGCCGAAGTTAAACAAACATTGAGAGCATACACGGTGCCAGGTCCTTTATTCCACGTTCATGTCTTTCAGTTCTTTATTACAATGTTTTATGGAGAAGTTTTATTTTTGCGAAAATATTTGTATGAGAAAAAGAAGGTAGAAGGGCGTAAATATTTATATTTCTTCGTAACAGCGTTTATTGCTACACTTGGCGGTGGAGCTAATTATTTCCCCGTATATAAACTCGAATACCCCATCATCAACCCTTTCGGCACGTATCTCATTATATTGTATGCACTTACGGTAACCTATATAATTTTCAAATATAAATTCCTTAATGTAGCGATTTTAATAAAACGAACAATCGTTTTTGCTGGTTTGTTTGTGGCTTCATATCTTGTTATGGCCAGTATTGCTTATCTTGGGACCACTTTATTTGAAAACTTTAATCACAATAGATGGATTACAATGGTTGCTTCAGTAATGATAATAGTGCTTATGCTGAGGCCATTAGAACACTTTTTAAAAAATGTAACCGATAAGTTCCTGTTCCAGAAAAAATACGATTATAAGAAGCTATTGCGAACTTTTTCAGACAAAGTTATAACAGTGCTAAATCTTGAAGAACTAGTCAACCTTACGGTAAGTAATCTCGTTGAGATTATGAAACTGGAAAATGCATCAATATTATTAAGAGACGAAGAAATGGGTGAATACCACGTTGTTGCATCATCGGGGCTTGATGAGTTCACATATTATCTTGAAGAACAGGATCATATAATCGCATCAATGCAGAGCAATGAGGAATATATTCTCCTTAATGGACCTAACGAAAACCAGTCCTATTCTGATAACATC
>WJMH01000007.1 GCA_014728045.1 Candidatus Omnitrophota bacterium | reverse complement strand
TATAGAGAAGAAAGATCTGGAAAGAGGTCAGGTACTGGCCGCTCCGGGATCGATCACGCCGCACAAGAAGTTCAAGGCGGAGGTATACATCCTCAGCAAGGAAGAAGGTGGACGTCACACGCCGTTCTTTAACGGATACAGACCGCAGTTCTACATCAGGACCACGGACGTGACCGGTGTGGCGAAGCTGCCTGAAGGCACCGAGATGGTAATGCCCGGCGACAACGTGACGCTGGAAGTCGAACTTATAACGCCGGTGGCTCTTGAGAAGGAGCTGAGGTTCGCCATAAGAGAAGGCGGACATACCGTGGGTGCCGGTGTTATATCGGAGATACTTGAATAATTGAAAAAACAGTGGCCGGTGCAGACAGCACCGGCCACTTGAAACGCGAGTACAGTTAGCGTAAGGAAAAAAATGGCTAAAAAGACAAAATCAGCAAAAATTAGACTGCGTCTCAAATCGTTCGACCACAAGCTTCTGGATGTGTCAATGGCTGAGATCGTTGAAACGGTTCGGAAAACCGGGGCCTCAATAATCGGGCCGGTGCCGCTTCCGACACGACGTGAGCTCTTTACGGTTCTCAGGTCACCTCACGTGGATAAAAAATCGAGGGAGCAGTTCGAGCTAAAGACACATAAAAGACTTTTGGATATTGTCGATCCGACGGCAAAGACGATAGATTCATTAAAGAAACTGGACCTGCCGGCCGGAGTCGATGTCGAAATAAGACAAGATTAGAAGATACAGACCGCGGTCAAAGCATTTAAGAGAGGCATATACGATGGTTCCAGGAATATTGGGAAAGAAAATAGGGATGAGTCAGATATTCACCGAAGACGGTGTTCGGGTTCCTGTTACGGTCCTTGAGGCAGGCCCCTGTTCGGTACAGGCGATAAAGACTAAAGAGAAGGATGGGTATGACTCCGTTCAGATGGGATATGACAATACTAAAGAGCACAGACTGAAGAAACCCCAGAGAGCATATATCAAGGCCAAGAAACTGAAGCCCATGAAATTTGTCCGCGAGATTAGATGTGAGGGTGATCCCGAGGTGAAGATAGGGGATGTTATCACCAACAAGATCGTTCAGAACGGCGATTATCTGGACATTACAGGAGTTTCCAAAGGTAAGGGATTCCAGGGGGGCATGAAAAGATGGGGGTGGAGCGGAGGAAAGCAGACACACGGGTCAATGTCTCACCGCGCGCCGGGATCGATCGGCCAGAGTTCAAACCCTTCACGCGTTTTCAAGGGAATGGGAATGGCCGGGCATATGGGTTCACAGACCAAGACTGTTCAGAACCTGAGAGTGCTTGATGTCAACACGGAGAATAACACTATATCCGTCGAGGGTTCAGTTCCCGGGGCAAACGGAACCTACCTGGTGATCAGGTATGCCAAGAAGAAGCCTCTTGCCGAGCGAGTGCAGCAGGAAGAGCCGGAAGCAGAACAGCAAGAACAACAGCCGGAGGCCGCTACCCAGAAGCAGCAGGAGAAGAAAGAGGAAAAAGCACAGCCCCAGGAAGACAATAAAGGCGGCAAAGAAAAGGAACAGACCAAAGAAGGAAACGAAGATAAAAAATGAAGAAGGTGAATACCAGGTTACAGGTCTATGACATGAGCGGCAAAGCTGTGGATAATATACAGCTTGACGGTAAGCTTTTTGACGGCAAGGTCAACAAGGCGCTTCTCTATGAGGTCAAGAAAATGTATGAAGCTAATGCACACAGGGGCATAGCTTCCGCAAAGACCAGATCTGAAGTCTCCGGCGGAGGGCAAAAGCCCTGGAGGCAGAAAGGTACAGGACGGGCGAGAGTCGGCTCGACACGCAATCCCATATGGACACATGGCGGAGTGACTTTTCCGCCGAAGCCGCGCAATTTTGGATATTCGCTTCCCAAGAAAGCCTTGAAAAAGGCGCTTCTTTCAAGTCTTAACGCAAGGCTGAAAGAGGAACTGATAAAACCTGTAGTTAAAATAGAAATGGAAGAGGCCAAAACCAAGAAGTTCAAGGCCATGCTGGACAACCTTAAAGTCGAGGGCAGGGCGTTAGTTATCGTGGATAGCATTTCAGATACGGTTAAACTTTCTTCGCGGAACATCAAACAGGTCAGCCTCAAGGAGGGAAGCAGCGTTTGCGCCAGAGACGTGCTTGTAAACGACTATCTTGTTATAGAAAAAGAGGCACTTGAGAAAATTGCAGAGAGGTTAAAATGAAGACCGCGCACGATGTAATAAAGAATATGATCCGGACCGAGAAGGGCACTGAGCTACTGATGCAGAATAAATATCTCTTTCGCGTGGATAAGAGGGCGAACAAGATAGATGTTAAGAAGTCCGTTGAGGAGATATATAAGGTCGAAGTTGAATCAGTGAATATAGTGAATATCAAAGGAAAGAAAAGGAGGGTCAGGTTCCGAGAAGGGATGACGTCCTCCTGGAAGAAAGCGATAGTGACGCTTAAACCTGACAACAGGATAGAGGTAACGTAATATGGGCACCAGAAAACTTAAAGCAAGAACACCTGGCCAGAGATGGTCGGATATATCCGGGTTTGACGAAATAACAAAAAAGAAGCCGGAAAAATCCCTGACCAGGCCGTTGCGTAAAAAGGGCGGCAGAAATAACAACGGCAGGAAGACTGTCAGTTCGCAAGGTGGAGGCCATAAAAGGAGATACCGGATAATCGATTTCCGCTATAAGAAAAAGGGTCATTCCGGTGTTGTCGAGGCGATCGAATATGATCCGAACCGCTCGGCTAGAATTGCTCTTATCCGTTACGATGACGGAGAGAAGGCATATGCCATAGCGCCCGCGGGGCTTAAGGTCAACAGCAATGTGCAGTGCGGACCTGGCGCCAAGTATGAAACAGGCAACTCTATGCCCCTCAAAGATGTGCCTCTGGGAGCTGAAGTTTATTGTATAGAGTTACAGCCCGGCAGAGGCGCCAAGATAGCAAGGTCGGCCGGCAATAATGCTATAGTTGAGGCGAAGGACGGGAAGAACATCCATCTGCGATTGCCCAGCGGTGAAGTCCGCTTGGTAAGCGAAGAATGCTATGCTTCGATCGGCGAAGTGGGTAATTCAGACCATGAAAATATCTCTCTTGGGAAAGCCGGAAGGTCGAGACACCGCGGGAAGCGACCCAAGTCGAGAGCCGTTGTTAAGAACCCCGTTGACCACCCGATGGGTGGAGGGGAAGGTAAGTCCTCTGGAGGAAGACACCCTGTAACGCCGTGGGGGAAGATAACCAAGGGACTTAAGACTAGAAAGAAAAAGAAAGCCTCTGACAGCAAGATTGTTAAGCGCCGGACGGCAAAAAAGTAAAACGGAGGACGTAAATATGTCAAGGTCGGTAAAAAAAGGGCCTTTTGTAGACGAAAGCCTTAAAAAGAAGATTGACAGGATAATCGAAAGCGGCAGCAAGAAGCCCATCAAGACCTGGTCGCGAAGGTCGACCATATTGCCGGAATTCGTCGGTCTGACCATTTCCGTGCATGATGGCAGGAAATTCCACCCGCTTTTTATTACGGAGAACATGGTAGGCCATAAACTGGGTGAGTTCGCGGCAACCAGGACCTTCAGGAGCCATGGTGCCGCAACCAAGCAGTCGATGGAAAAGACTTAATAAAGACAGAGGATCAAGATGATAGCAAGCGCGAAATCAAAATATGTTAGGATATCGGCAAGGAAAGTAAGGCTCGTGACCGAGCTCTTAAAGGGTAAAACCGTAGAAGAAGCCAATGTAATACTGGACAATGTCAACAAAAGGGCATGTACGGTACTTAAGAAGGTTCTTAATTCGGCTTTTGCCAACGCCAACCAGGACAAACAGGAAAAACTGCTTTCAAAAGACCTTTATATTTCGACCATTAAGGCCGATGGAGGACCCATGCTGAGGCGATACAGAGCCGCTACGATGGGAAGGGCAGCTATCATAAGGCACAGAACGGCTCATCTTTACATTGAGCTGGATCAGGTAAAAGGGGCTAAACCCCAGAAGGTAAAGAAGGGGAGTAAATAATATGGGCCAGAAAGTTCACCCTACTAGTTTTAGATTAGGCGTTATCCGCGACTGGAGCAGCCGATGGTACGCTACAAAAGAGGAGTTCGCCAAGAACATATTGGAAGATGCAAAAATACGCAAGGTTATTGATAATGAGCTTTCGGCGGCACTGGTCTCACGCGTTGATATCGAAAGAGCGAGCAATCGCGTCAGAGTTTTTATCCATTCCGGGAGGCCCGGTATGGTGATAGGACGCAAGGGCGCCCAAATAGAAAAGATCAAGGAATCTCTCCAGGAGATCGTCGGCGAGCAGACGAAGTTGTTCGTTGATATTAAGGAGGTTTCCAATCCGACGCTCGACGCACAGATAACCGCTGATAACATAGCTTTCCAGCTTGTCAGAAGGATTGCCTTCAGGCGAGCTCTCAAAAAGACCATACAGGCGCATAAAGACGCCGGAGGCGAAGGCATCAAGATAAGGATATCCGGCAGGATAGGCGGAGCCGAGATCGCCCGGGCCGAGGGTTACAAGTGGGGCAAGATCCCGCTTCAGACCATAAGGGCCGATATCGATTACGGCTTTTCAGAAGCTAAGACGAGTTACGGCATCATAGGTGTCAAGGTTTGGATTTATAAGGGTGAAAAATTCGATAGAGAAAGCTTGAAGAGCAAGAAAAGCCAAAAAGATACTAAAGAGGAGTAGATCGTTATGGCGTTAATGCCAAAAAGAGTAAAATTCAGAAAACAGCAGAGAGGGCGCCGAAAAGGCAAGAGTTACTCTGGCAGCACTCTCAGCTTTGGCGAATTCGGTATGAAAGCTCTGGAATCAGGGTGGATAACCGACAGACAGATCGAGGCGGCCAGGGTTGCCCTGATGAGAGAGACCGGAAGGGCCGGCAAGCTATGGATAAGGATATTCCCTGATAAGCCGATAACCGCGACCGCAGCCGAAACGCGTATGGGAAAAGGTAAAGGTTCACCCGTAGGCTGGGTAGCTGTCGTGAAAAAAGGCAGAATAATGTTCGAGATGGAAGGTGTTCCGAACGAAATGGCGAGGGAAGCTTTTAGGCGAGCTGCTCACAAGCTGCCGATAAGAACAAAATATGTTACAAGGGGGTGACCGTCTTGAAGGCGACCGAGATACGGAACATGACAGTGGCTGAGATAGAACAGAAACTCATATCGCTCAAAGAGCAGATGTTCAAGATAAGAGCCGAAGTTACGACCGGCCGGGTTGAAAGGCCGCATCGTTTCAGGTTGCTCAAACGGGATATAGCAAGATGTTATACAATCTTAAAGGAGAAAAGCGGTGAAGAAGGGAAGACCGAATAAAAGGACTATTGTCGGCACTGTAGTGAGCGACAAAATGGACAAGACAGTAACGGTGCTCTGGGAAACGCGTAAAAAACACCGTTTGTATAAAAAGTTCGTAAAGGCGCGTACAAAGATAAAAGCCCACGACGAAAAGAACGAGGCTGGTATGGGTGACCTGGTCAAGGTCGTGGAAGCCAGGCCTATCTCCAAGGAAAAGAGTTGGCGTTTGGTTGAAATATTAGAGAAAGCGCAAAGGGGTTAACTGCGATGATTATAATGGGAAGTGTTCTGGATGTCGCTGATAACAGCGGAGCAAAAAAGGCCT
The DNA here is from genome assembly GCA_014728045.1 of Candidatus Omnitrophota bacterium. NCBI lineage: Bacteria > Pseudomonadati > Candidatus Omnitrophota > Candidatus Omnitrophota bacterium. The sequence goes on along the minus strand of WJMH01000007.1, from coordinate 157,109 downwards.
CAATGATAGGCGTTATAGGAAGGTCCGGCAAAAAGACCGCCGAAGTCGGTGACGTTATAACATGTAACGTTAAGGAGTCCACCCCAACGGCGGAGGTCAAAAAGGGAGAGGTCGTACGGGGAGTGGTTGTCAGGACCGCTTATCCGATAACGAGGGAGGACGGCACCTCTCTCAGGTTCGACCACAACGCGGTGGTTATTATCGATAAGGACGGTAACCCACGTGGGACCCGTGTTTTCGGACCTGTGGCTCGCGAGCTCAGGAGAAAGAATTTTATGAAGATAGTTTCACTGGCACCTGAGGTCCTGTAAGGAGGGAATAGAGATGCTTCATATAAAGAAGAATGATACGGTAAAGGTCCTTGCTGGTAAGGATAAAGGCAAGGCGGGTAAGGTACTCAAAGTCTATCCGGCTGCTGACAGGGCTATAGTGCAGGGCGTTAACTTTACGAAGAAGCACGCCAGGAAGACGCGGCAGGATGACCAGGGAGGCATAATACAGAGGGAGGCATCCATAAACATCTCGAATCTCGGTGTAGTGTGCAAGGGATGCGACCGTGTTACCCGCGTGGGAGTGGAGGTACTAAAAGACGGCTCGAAGGCCAGATATTGCAAAAAATGCAAGGAAGTGCTGTAAAGAATTAATCAGGGAGACATTCAATGGCAAGATTAAAGGAAGAGTACCATAATAAAATAATGCCCGAACTGAAAGAAAGGTTCGGATATGCAAATGTGATGGTCGTACCGCATCTTGAGAAGATCGTTGTCAACGTGGGGCTTGGCGAGATGGCCCATCAGAAGGAGCTCATTGAGCCGATCAGGAACGAACTGGCTGCGTTGACCGGACAGAGACCGCTAGTTACCAGGGCCAAGAAGTCTATCTCTAACTTCAAGATACGTGATGGAGCGCCTGTAGGCGTTAAAGTCACCCTGCGTAAGGAGAGGATGTATGAGTTTCTGGATAGGCTGATAAATTTCGTGATACCCAGGATCCGGGACTTCAGGGGAGTTTCGCGCACTGCTTTCGATGGCAACGGGAATTACACTTTGGGAATTAAAGAGCAGACAATATTTCCCGAGCTCGAACTAGATAAGATACCGTTGACGCACGGTATGGATATATGTTTTGTGACAACGGCGAAGACTAGGGAAGAGGCAATGAGCCTTCTGGAAGGCTTTGGAATGCCATTCGCCAAGAAGTAAATCGGTAAGGGAACAATATGGCAAAAAAAGCATTAATAGAGAAATCAAAAAAAGAGCCGAAATTCAGCACCAGGGTAATAACCAGATGCCAGATATGCGGCAGGAAAAAAGGTTATATGAGACGCTTCAAGATGTGCCGCATATGCTTCAGGGAAATGGCCTCAAAAGGTCTTATACCCGGGGTGAGGAAGGCTAGCTGGTAATAAGCTGAACAGGCGCTCTACAAAACAGGAGAATATTTAGATGAGTGTTACGGATTTGATAGCTGATCAGCTGACTGTCATAAGAAATGCCATACAAGGCGGCAAGAAGGACGTCATAGTTAAAAGATCAGGGACCCTCGAAGGGATCATAGAGATAGCCAAGAGGGAAGGGTTCATAGAGAACTTCAAGGTTATCGAGGATAATAAGCAGGGAAAGATCAAGGTCTATCTTAAGTACCTTGATGATGGAACCCCCGTACTGGAAAACCTGAAGAAAATTTCCAAGTGCGGAAGGCGCGAATATATGCCTGCGAAAAAGGTAAGGAGCGTGATGGGCGGTGTCGGGCTGGCCATTATTTCTACAAGTAAGGGGTTGCTTACCGATAAGGAAGCGAGAGAAAAGGGTGTTGGCGGAGAGGTAATCTGCCACATATGGTAATGACGGCTCAAAAAGAGGAGATAGATAGATGTCAAGAGTAGGAAGACGGCTGATAGACATACCATCAGGGGTCAAGCTCGAGGTTAAGGCGAACATTGTAAAGGTCGAGGGCAAGGGCAAGACACTGGAGCATGTTATCCCTGAAGGGTACAAGGCTGAGGTAAAGGACAACAAGCTGGAAGTATCCCGGCCCTCAGATTCCCGGGAGCACAAGGCTTTGCACGGGACCACACGCAGTCTTATCCAGAACATGATAATCGGTGTGACAGAAGGTTTCGAAAAAAAACTGCAGATCCAAGGCGTTGGGTACAAGGCGCAGGTCAAAGGTAAGAAACTTGTTCTTGATATAGGTTTCAGTCACAGTGTGGAGTATACTCCTCCTGAAGGGGTTACTATCGAGACGCCGAGCCAGACCGAGATAGTTGTCAAGGGTATTGACAAACAGCAGGTGGGTGAAGTGGCTGCGGAAATTCGGGATTATTATCCCCCAGAACCTTATAAGGGTAAGGGGATAAGATATGAAGGTGAATATGTTCGACAGAAACAGGGTAAAAGTATCGCTTGATCTTGCTAAAAGCGTCAAATAAGAGGAAAACATGGATAAAAAGAAACTAGCGGAAAGAAGAAAAAAATCGATAAGAAAGAAAATCTCCGGCTCGAGCGAAAGGCCGAGGATGGCGGTTCGTAAAAGCAATAGGAATCTTTTTGTGTCGATCATTGATGATGTTGAGGGGAAGACCCTTTGCGGGGCTTCGACCCTTTCTAAAGAGATAAAGGGCAAAAAGGCGGCCGATACCAGGAAAAACCTTAATTTCGCAGAGATGCTTGGCGAAGTTATCGCAAAGAAAGCGGCGGAGAAAGGCGTTAAAAAGGTTGCTTTTGACAGGGGCGGTAACCATTATCATGGCGTGATCAAGGCTCTGGCCGATGCAGCGAGAAAGAACGGACTTGAGTTCTAAAATAAACAGGAGAGAAAGATGACCGAAGAGGAAAAAAAGGAAATGAAAACAGCCGAGGAAAAAGAAGGCGCCCAGGATAAGCAGTCTGAAGTCAAAGAGCCTGAGACCGCGCAAGGCGAAAGCGAAGAGCAAAAGAAGCCTTCCGCGGAAGAAAAGGCATCTCCGGAGGAGGAGAAGACGGAAGAAGAATCCGCAGAAGAAGAGGAAGAAGACTTCAAGGAAACCGCCAGAGCCTGGAAAGCGGAATTCGGACCCAAAGCAGCGGAAAAGGAAGAGAAGTCCGCAGAAGAGATGGTAGAGCGCGTTGTCACCATAAACCGCGTGGCCAAGGTCGTGAAAGGCGGTAAGAACTTTTCATTCAACGCGCTTGTCGTAGTAGGTGACGCAAACGGCAAAGTCGGCATAGGATTCGGCAAATCGAACGAGGTTATCGAGGCGATCAAAAAAGGTTCTTCCAAAGCAAGAGGCAATCTTGTTAAAGTTAACATGAAAGAAAGCACGATCCCGCACGAGATCACCGGTAGGTTCAAGTCCACCAGGGTCGTACTCAAGCCGGCAGGGCCCGGAACAGGCGTTATAGCCGGGGGTCCTGTAAGGGCAATGTGCGACGCTGCCGGGATAAAGGATATATTGACTAAAAGTCTAGGATCAAGGAACGCCATAAATGTGGTCAAAGCCACGCTTAACGGATTCGAGAGACTAAGACTAAAAAGAAGAGGATAAAATGGTTCTTAAGCTAGAAAATATAGGAAAACCCCGAGGGGTAAAAAGGAGCAGGAAGAGGAAAGGCCGCGGAATAGGTTCGGGTCGCGGGAAGACAAGCGGCAGAGGACACAAGGGCGCGAAGTCCAGGTCAGGCGGAGGCACTTATAATCCGGGTTTCGAAGGCGGCCAGATGCCGCTTATTAGGCGTGTCCCGAAAAGGGGTTTCACAAATAAATGGAAGACAGAGTGGAACATAATCAATATCGGAACGCTTCAGAACATGGATTCGGTTGATAACGGAGCTGTTGTCGACAAGGATTTTCTTCTGAGCGAGAAGATACTGAAAAAGAGGCGCCTGCCGCTTAAAGTGCTCGGCAAAGGCAAGCTCAGTAAATCCGTTACGGTCAAGGCGAATGCGTTCAGTCAGAGTGCGAAGAAAGCTATTGAAGAGGCGGGCGGCAAGACGGAAGTGGTTACCGATGCTCCCAGCAAGAAGGCGGAGTGATCGGCAAGTAGATTTGAATTGATTGTAAAGGAGCAGTCAGGTGTTTGAAGCGGTTTCTAACATATTCAAGATCCCGGATCTCAAAAAGAAGATACTGTTCACTTTAGGGATCATCGCTGTTTACAGGGTAGGCGCTTTCATACCCACACCGGGTATAGACGGTGTGAAACTTGCCCAGTTCTTTGATAATATCGCAAGGTCGCAGGGAGGAACTCTCTTTGGGATCATGAACATGTTCTCCGGCGGTGCCATGAAGCGGTTGACTATATTCGCCCTCGGCATCATGCCCTACATATCCGCATCTATCATTCTGCAGCTTCTTACGACGGTGATACCGGCGCTTGAGAGGCTGGCGAAGCAGGGAGAAGAAGGGCGCAAGGCCATCATTCAGTATACCAGGTACGGCACCGTGGTACTGTCGGTGATACAGTCTTTCTTCATAGCGTTGTGGCTTGAGAATCCCGCGAGGTTCCAGGGGCTTCAGATAGTGCAGTATCCCGGATGGGGTTTTCGGATACTGACCGTGATAACGTTAACGACCGGTACGGCATTTATTATGTGGCTCGGCGAACAGATCCAGGAAAAAGGCATAGGTAACGGTATTTCCCTGATAATCACCGCCGGCATTATTTCCAGGATGCCCGCTGCAGTTATCCAGCTTGTTTCCCTCGCGACTCCGGGGACACAGGGCGAAGCGCAGATAGATCCATTCAAACTGGTCTTTCTAGGGGTCATGTTCATTGCGGTTATAGTAGCCGTGGTATTGATAACCCAGGGGCAGAGGAAGATACCGATTCAGTACGCGAAACGGGTCGTTGGCCGGAGAATATACGGAGGGCAGAGCACTTATATACCACTTCGCGTGAACCAGAGCGGTGTCATACCCATTATTTTCGCCCAGTCGATCATTCTTTTTCCCGCCACTATAGCGGGACTTGTTCCAAACAGGGCTCTTCAGGGGCTGGCAAGTTCCCTTATGATGGGAAGGCCGCTTTATTATGTAGTGTATTCGCTTCTGATACTCTTTTTCTGCTATTTTTATGCGGCCATAACTTTCAACCCTGTTGACATGGCGAACAACATGAAAAGGTTCGGGGGGTTCGTGCCGGGCATAAGGCCTGGAAAACAGACAGCGGAATATCTGGATTTCATAATGACGCGCATAACATTACCAGGTGCGATATTCCTGACCATCATTGCGGTGCTTCCAAGCGTCATTAACAGTCAGATAGGCATACCGTTCCTGGTCGCCAGCTTTTTTGGGGGCACGGGACTTCTCATCATCGTGGGGGTCATGCTTGATACGATGAGGCAGATCGAGTCTCATATGCTGATGAGACATTATGAGGGTTTTATGAAAAAGGGGAGAGTCAAGGGAAGACTGGGATGACGGAGAAGCTGACGCGAACAGTTAATATCGTTCTTTTGGGAGCTCCAGGCGCGGGCAAGGGCACACAGGCCTCGATATTGGTAAAGGCCTATGGACTCTTGCATATTTCGACCGGTGATATGCTCAGAAATGCTATAAAAGAAGGCACAGAGACCGGGCTCAAGGCGCAGGAATACATGAACAGGGGCGAACTTGTCCCGGACGAGATAGTTACCCAGCTGGTCGTTGATAGAATGGGACAGCCTGATGCCGAAAGAGGCGTTATTCTGGACGGTTTTCCCCGGACTGAGGCTCAGGCAGTATCGCTAGATTCAGCACTCGAAAAGGATGAAAGTTCGTTGGATATTGTTCTCTACGTCAGGGTGTCGGATGATGTTGTAATTAAACGACTATCGGGCAGGAGACTTTGCCCTAATTGCGGGAAGATATATCATGTGACTAACATGCCCCCTGAAAAAGAGGGCATATGTGATAAGTGTGGTTCTGAGCTTATTCAACGGGATGACGATAAGGCCGAGACCGTCAAAAAACGTCTTGAAGTGTATAAAAACAGCACAAAGGACCTTATCGATTATTATAAACGGCAGGGGCTGCTCGTAGAAGTCGATGGGGACCTTGAGGCCGATGAGCTCTTTGAAGATATAGACTCTCTTTTCAGGAAAAAAGGCCTGATAGATGACAGTTCTGACCAGTAAAGCGGATATTGAAAAACTTCGTGCATCGGGAAAGATCATAAAACAGATCTTCAGCTGGTTGGAGGAGAACGTGCGGGCAGGTGTCTCGACAGAGGAACTGGACCGCGAGATTGAAAAGATCATTGTTGGAGGGGGCGGGGAGCCGGCTTTCAAGGGATACAAGGGGTATCCGGCCGCTATCTGCGCTTCAGTGAACGAGGTCGTTGTTCACGGGATACCATCGGACCGGATCATACTGAAGGACGGGGATATTGTCGGGGTCGATGTCGGTGTCAGAAAGGACGGTTTTTATACCGATGCTGCCAGGACCTACCCGGTTGGAACCATCAGCGCCGAGGCAAGGCGTCTTATGGATGTTACCCGGGAGTGCCTGGAAGAAGGAGTTAAGAAGGCCATCGCCGGCAACAGGGTTTCAGATATATCACACGCGATCGAATCGGTAGCGAGAAGAGAGTCTCTTGAAGAGGTCAGAACCTTCGTAGGGCACGGTATTGGAAGAAATCTGCATGAGGCTCCGGAAGTCCCCAACTGGGGAGAACCCGGCAAAGGACCCGTGCTTGAAGAAGGACTCCTGCTGGCTATCGAACCGATGATAAATGCCGGTACGAGAAAAATAGATGTTCTTGAGGACGGATGGACAGCTGTTACCAAGGACGGGAAATTATCGGCCCATTTTGAGAATACTGTAATGGTGGGGCGCGAAAGATCGGAGATAATAACATGAGTCCAAAAGAAGAACCAATTGTTGCTGACGGTGAAATAATCGAAACCTTGCCTAACGCGAGGTTCAAGGTGCGATTGGACAACGGGCATGTTGTGCTGGCGCATGTTTCAGGTAAGATGCGGATGTATTTTATACGTATCGTTCCGGGGGATAAAGTGACTGTAGAGATGTCACCTTATGATTTGGAGAGAGGAAGAATAATAAAAAGAGAGAAGTAATCATGAAAGTAAGATCAAGTGTAAGAAAAATGTGTTCGAATTGCAAGATCATCAGGCGCAAAGGTGTTGTCAGGGTGATCTGTCTGGATCCTAAGCACAAGCAGAAACAAGGCTAACAAGGAGAGGAAATGCCCAGAATAATAGGAATAGATATACCCAAAGATAAACGCATAGAGATAGCTCTTACATACATATTCGGCATCGGAAGGAGCAAATCCAACCAGATACTGAAGGAAGCGGGGGTCGATCCCAACAAGAGAGCCAAGGACCTGGAAGACCAAGAGGTGACGACCATAACGCACATTATACAGGAAAAGTATCAGGTAGAGGGTGATCTCAGGCGGATGTACGCTTCCAATATCAAGAGATTGATGAGCATTGGCACTTACAGGGGCCTAAGGCATAAAAGGAGCCTGCCGGCGAGGGGGCAGAGGACCAAAACGAATTCCAGAACAAGAAAAGGGCCCAAGCGTACCATAGGAGCTTTTAAGGACAAAGCCGCCAGGAGCGCCCTCAAGGGCGGCAAGTAGCAAAATTAACAAAACGAGGTTACAAGTGCAGAAAAAAGCGAAAACAAGAAGACGTAAAAAGATAACCAAGAAGCTTTCAAGCGGAAAGATCTTCGTTAACGCGACTTTTAACAATACCATAGTGACGGTTACCGATCCCAAGGGGGAAGTGCTTTGCTGGAGTTCTCCCGGCATAGTAGGGTTCAAGGGCTCAAGGAAATCTACTCCGTTTGCCGCAAGCATCGCCGCAAAGGATGCCGTGAAAAAGGCCAAGGCCCACGGCATGAAAGAAGTGGATATTGTTGTAAGGGGTCCGGGTTCCGGGAAGGAAAGTGCGGCCAGGAGCATAAGAACCGAAGGGCTCTTCGTCAAGAACATAACGGATCTAACGCCTACACCCCACAATGGTTGCAGGCACAAAAAGCGCAGAAGAGTATAAACCGAAAACAAGGAGTGTAATAAATGGCAAGAAGAACATCAGCATCCTGTCGGCTCTGCCGGAGAGAGGGTGAGAAGCTTTTCCTTAAAGGGACCAAGTGTACAAGTGATAAATGCGCGGTCGTCAAAAGGGAATACGCGCCAGGCCAGCACGGTCAGATGCGTCGAAGGAAACCTTCTAACTATGCTATTCAGCTCAGGGAAAAACAAAAGGCCAAGAGGATATACGGCATTCTGGAAAGGCAGTTCGCCAATTATTTCAAAAAGGCCGAAAAGGCCAAAGAACCAACAGGTGAAGTTCTTTTCCAGCTGCTCGAGAGGAGGCTCGACAACGTTATTTTCAGGGCTAATTTCGCCGAATCACGCGCCAAGGCCCGCCAGATAGTGGGGCATAGGTTCGTCAAGGTGAACGGGCGCAAAGTGAATATCCCGTCATGCCTGATAAAAAAGGGTGACAAGATTGAGCTTACGGGGAATGAGGAGCAGAAAAAGGCTTTTAATGAAACGTGGAAAATACTCGAAGAAAGGATCATGCCCGAATGGATGGATGTTTCGGGTGACAACCTTTCAATAGAGATCAAGAGGCTGCCGACGAAGGCTGAGATTGGCATACCGATAGAAGAAAGTCTCATCGTTGAGTTGTATTCGAAGTAACGAGCGAAAAGCTTTTTCGCATATATAATTAGAAAAGAGGAGGATTTGCGTAATGGGGATGAAACTTAAGAACTTTGAACTACCCAAGAACATAACTTTTGAAGAGGAGACATATAGCCCTAACTACGGTAAGATCATTGCTGAACCCTTTGAAAAGGGTTACGGTATTACCATAGGTAATTCTCTTCGCAGAGTACTCCTTTCTTCGATAGAGGGCACGGCTGTTACGAAGGTGAAGATAAACGGTACACTTCACGAGTTCGGCGCGATCGAGGGTGTTTTTGAGGATGTTCCACAGATCATAATGAACTTAAAGAACCTTGTTCTCAGGTCGCATTTCAAGACCCCCAAACCGATGTTCCTGAGCGCCAGTAAGAAAGGCAAGGTCACAGCCAAGGATATTCAGACCGATGAAACGGTCGAGATCATTGATAAGGATCATCATATAGCCACACTTACAGAGGATACAAAGTTTGAGATAGAGATGCAGGTGGAAAGAGGACGCGGTTATGTTACTTCGGTCGGGAACAAGGACGACGATGATGCAATAGGCGTAATAGCCATAGATTCGCTCTTTTCACCGGTGAAAAGGGTCAATATTGATGTTGAGAACACCAGGGTGGGCCATATTACCGATTATGACAAGCTCATTCTCGAGATATGGACCAACGGGAGCATGGAACCCAAGGACACACTTCTTTATGCGGCAAATATTTTCCAGAGACATCTGGACGTATTCCTGACCATAGGGAAACTGCCAGAAGAGATAGAAGAAGAGGAAGAGGAGAGCAAAGAGAAAAAAGATCTGATGAAAAAGCTCAACAAGCCAATTTCCGAGTTGGAACTGTCTGTTAGAAGCTCGAACTGTCTGGCTGAAGCAAACATCAGGACCATTGGAGACCTGGTGAAGAAAAAAGAGACAGAAATGCTTAAATACAAGAATTTCGGCAAGAAATCACTTAACGAGATAAACCAGGTCCTAAGTTCCATGGGGATGCACCTTGGAATGGAGATCGACGAAGAAGAATAAGAAAGGGATAGATAGATGAGACACCGTAAGATTAAAGGAAGATTGGGCAGGCGGACCAGCTGGAGGAAAGCCACTATGAAAAGTCTTGCCAACGATCTTTTTACATACCAGAGGATCGAGACCACAAAGGCAAAAGCGAAAGCGCTGAGAAGATTCGCTGAGCCCCTTATTACGCTGGCGAAGAAAAACCCCGAATCTGTCAGCGCCAGAAGGCTGGCATTCCAGAAGCTGTGTGACAGAAAGGTGGTAAAAAGCCTTTTTGACGAGCTTGGTCCTTTATACAAGGATATTTCCGGAGGGTATACTCGCATAATGACATTGGGGACGCGCAAGGGTGACGGCGCAGAAATGGCCATCATCGAACTTACCAAGAGAACGATATCGGATGAGAAGCTGCTGGGTCTTGAGAAGGAGACAACTAAGAAAAAGCCGAAGAAAAAGAAAGAGGCCGAAACGGCCGGGGAACAGCCCGAGGGTAAAAAAGAAAAGGCTCATGCGGCACCTGATGTTGATATCGAAAAGAAAGAGGAAAGGGCTATCGAAGACGTAAAAAAGGAAAAGGCTAAGAAAGAACAGAAAAAAGTCTCTAAAAAAGGCGGTCTTTTCAAGAGATTCAGGCGCAAGTCCATGGGATGATCCTTGCTCTTTAGTTCACTTACAGTGCACATATTGGATAAAAACGGACCCAAAACCCTAAAAATGCAGGTTTTGGGTCTGTTCTTCATACAGCCAGTGTAGTATAATATCTTACTGGAGACCCGCCGATCAATAGCAATAGAAGCACGGAAGGTTCGTAAATGACGTCCGAAATCACACCAATGATGCAGCAATACATGGACATCAAAGCCCAGCAGGAAGACGCGATACTTTTCTTCAGGTTGGGTGATTTCTATGAGATGTTCTATGATGACGCCCTCGCTGCCAGCAAGATACTGCATATCACCCTTACTTCGCGTAATGCCGGCAAGGGCAAGAAAGCGCCGATGTGCGGGGTCCCCCATCATGCCGCTGAGAATTATATCGCAAGACTTGTCAGGCATGGCAGGAAAGTCGCTATTTGCGAACAGGCCGAGGAGCCCGGTCCCGGGAAAAAACTTGTAAACCGCCAGATAACCAAAGTAATCACCCCGGGTACTTTTATAGCCGATTCTCTGCTTGAGGATTCAGTGAATAATTATATTCTCTCGCTCAACATGTCCCAAGATGGCTGTGGCCTGGCCTATGCCGATATTTCGACAGGCGAATTCCGAGTGACGGAACTCGATAATAAGGAGGATCTTTTCGCGGAACTTTACAAGATATCTCCTTCGGAATGTCTCGTTCCGGAAAGTTGCGCCAAAGACAGAGGATTCCGTCAGATAAGCGACATAAACCTCGGTTCGATAACGATTAATGACGATTGGGCGTTCGATTACCAGATAGCACTTAAACACATCAAGGATCATTTTCTTGTGGAGAGCCTTGAGGGGTTCGGGTGCGAGGGATTGCCTCTTGCTGTTGGGGCGGCCGGTGCGCTGATTAAGTACCTGAAGGATACGCAGAAATCAGATCTTAAGAATATAGACGTCATCTCAACCTATCGTTCTAACCAGTTCATGTTCCTGGACCGCAATTCCCACCGCCACCTTGAACTCGTACAGAATCAGGAGGATCTGACCACGCGGAACACTCTGTTCGATGTTCTTGACCAGACTAAGACACCAATGGGCAAAAGAAAACTCAAACGAGCTATTCTTAACCCCCTGGTCGAGGTCGCAAAAATAAACGAAAGGTTACAGGCGGTACTATATTTTCATGAGAACTCCAATAAACCGAAAAAACTGAGGGAAAGCCTCAATGAGATCTATGATATCGAGCGGCTGTCCAACAAGATCAGTCTTGCTACCGCCAATGCGAGGGATATGGTCGCTTTATCAGCGTCTCTTAAACATATCAGCACGATACGGAACGAACTTAAGGACGCGGGTTGCGCGCGCATCGAAAAAATCCTACAGGGAATGGATGAGCTAGCTGACGTTACCGGGCTTATAGACCGTTCGATCAGCGAGGAGCCCCCGGCAAATATCAGAGATGGGGGTATAATCCGAACCGGATATAACGAAGATGTTGACCAGCTCCGTCATCTTGTTACACACGGAAAGGACTGGGTTGCTGCGCTTCAGCAAAAGGAGATAGAAACAACCGGCATCAGTTCGCTGAAGGTGGGGTACAACAAGGTCTTCGGTTATTACATCGAGGTCACCAAGGCCAATCTAAATAATGTTCCTGAACACTATGTGCGTAAACAGACTTTGTCTAACGCGGAAAGATTCATTACCCAGGAGCTTAAGGACCAGGAATCTAAGATCATAGGTGCTGAGGAACGCATCAGATCCCTGGAATACGAGATCTTCTCGGGTGTAAGAGCTCAGGTTGGGAACCAGATCGATCGCCTTAAGAAGACTTCAGAAAATATTGCCGAACTGGATATGCTTGTTTCATTCGCCGAAGTAGCCTCCAGAGGAGGTTACACGAAGCCAAAGGTCGATAACAGCGACCGGTTATACGTGGAACAAGGACGCCACCCTGTACTTGAAAATATCCTAAAAGACAAGCAATTCGTTCCCAACGATACTCTTATGGATGATGGGGAGAACAGGGTATTCATCATTACTGGTTCTAATATGGCGGGTAAATCCACTTATATAAGACAGGTCGCGCTGATCACCATAATGGCACAGATCGGCAGTTTTGTACCGGCCGCTAAAGCTCATATAGGAGTAATAGATCGCATCTTTACGCGTGTGGGCGCTTCTGACAGGCTGTACCGGGGAATGAGCACTTTTATGGTTGAGATGCTGGAGACGGCCAATATTCTCAATAATGCCACAGGCAAGAGTCTTATAATACTTGATGAGATAGGAAGGGGTACCAGTACATTTGACGGGGTCTCTATCGCATGGGCCGTAGTGGAATTCATACACCACAATCTGTGTGGAGCCAAGGCCATGTTCGCCACTCATTATCATGAGCTTACGGAATTGGCCCAGGTCATGAAAGGGGTCAGGAACTGTCATCTCGCGGTACAACAGTGGGCAGATGAGATAGTGTTCCTGTATAAGGTGTCCGAAGGAAGCTGTGACGAAAGTTTTGGGATACATGTTGCAAAGCTCGCGGGACTGCCTACAGAGGTCATCCAAAGGGCAAGGGATATACTTGATAATCTCCAAAAGGATTCTCTGCGGGGGAATATTAGATCGCGATTCGCGGAAGTGGATTCAGGGGAAAAACAGTTTGACTTTTTCGAACAGAAGTATGCCGAACATCCTCTGCTGGAGAAGATGCGCTCTATGGATATCGAGAATATGACTCCTATCGAAGCATTGAGGACATTGCACAACATGAAACAGCAAGTGGAAAAAGATAAATGAACTAAAGGCTGAAAATATGGATAAAAGCAGGATTAACATTCTTAGCGAAGAAGTGGTCGGTAAGATCTCCGCAGGAGAGGTCGTCGAAAGGCCGGCATCGGTCGTAAAGGAACTCATAGAAAATTCTATCGATGCAGGATCTGACAGTATAGAGATCCAGGTCGAATCCGCTGGCCAGATGCTCATCAGGGTCGCGGATAACGGTCGCGGGATGAATCCCGAAGAGTTGAAGATGGCCTGTCTGCCTCACGCTACAAGTAAAATACGCCAGATCCCTGACTTGGACAACATACGTTCTCTGGGTTTCAGGGGAGAAGCTCTGGCGAGTATTGCGGCGGTCTCACAGATGGAGCTCACAAGTTGCTGCGAGGGCAGCGACAGCGGGTTCTACGTTTACCTTGAAAGCGGCCAGCTGTTGAGGTCGAGGCCCGCGGGTCGTTCCAAAGGTACCACCGTTGAGGTCAGAAACCTTTTTTATAACGTTCCGGCACGGCGGAAGTTCCTGAATAGGGAGTCAACGGAACTGGCCGAGATCGCCAACGTGGTCGGCAGGTTTATTTTATCATATGAGAATATAGAGTTCAGGCTCAAACAATCCGACAGGTGCCTGTTGCATGCGGGGGGTGATCTTGATGCGGCCGAACGGATACGACTTGTTCTTGGCGGTGATTTCGCGGACCATCTTATGGGCGTTTCATGCTCCGGAGAAGGTTTTAGCATTAGGGGCTTCGCCAGTCTTCCATCCTGTACGAGGAGGGATAAGCGTGGACAGCTCTTCTTTGTCAACGGCCGCTTCGTTCGGAGCAAGCTTTTGTCGGATGCCGTATTCGTTGCGTATAGAAGCATGCTTGAAAGAGGGAAATACCCCTCTGTCGTGCTTTTTACGGAGATAGACCCTTCAAGTGTAGATGTTAACGTACATCCTGCGAAACTGGAGATAAAGTTCGATGACGAGAAGACCCTTAAGAACGCCGTGATACGAAGTATAAAAAACGAGTTTGATTCAGCAAGAAAGGCCGAAGAGGGTTCACCGGATCTTTCATCCGAGACAGATCTCCGCTCGCAGACGGTCAATGCAGATTCTTCGGGGGGACCACCGGAGGAGCAGTCGGAATTTTCTTATGATTTTACCGTCAATGAGGATGAGTCACAGAAGAAGGAATACATATTGAGGGAGGTGAACAGTTTCAGGGACGACCGGAAGACGCCCGCTGATAATATTTATCAGGTCGCGGATTGTTATATAGTGCGCCTTGCCAGAGAAGATATAACCATAACCGACCAGCATGCGGCTCACGAGAGAATACTTTATGAGTATTTGCGGGGCACGACTGAAAATTCGCCTATTGAAACGCAAAACCTTTTATTTCCCATCAGGATGGAACTTTCGGCGAGGGAAACCATACTTATGGAAAAGGTAATAGATAATTTTAGGGATATCGGCTTTTTGATAGAACCTTTCGGGGAGAGGTCCTTTATAGTCCAGTCCGTGCCGGCTCTGATCAAGGACCGGGATATCAAAACAGTTGTAGAGCAGATTCTGAACGATCTTTTTTCCGTAGATCTTTCCAAAGTGGACCCTGTTAACGAGTTGATCAAACTTACCTCCTGCAGGGCGGCAATAAAGGCAGGGGACAAGTTGAGCCGGGAAGAAATGCACTCTTTAGTTCAGAAACTGGAGGAATGCGAGCTTCCTTTCACTTGTCCACACGGGCGGCCTACGATGACCACGATCGGGAAAAAGGATCTGGAAAAGATGTTCAGGCGGAAATGAGGCCTAAAGGTGGACAGAAAGAAAGCCCAGAAAATATATAGAATCCTCCAGAAGATCTATCCCAAAGCGACAACCGCGCTTATCCACAAAGATCCTTTCCAGCTTCTTGTTGCCACCATTTTATCCGCGCAATGTACGGATGTCAGGGTCAATATGGTAACAAAAGGTCTGTTTAAAAAATACCGGGATCCAGGTGATTTTGCCCAGGCAGACTCGAAGGCCCTTGAAGATCAAATAAAATCGACCGGTTTTTACAAGAACAAGGCTAAGAATATCATCGCCGCCTCCAAAATGATAATTCGGCAATTCGGCGGACGAGTGCCCCAGGCTATGGAGGAGCTTGTGCAGCTTCCAGGGGTGGCTCGGAAAACCGCGAATATCGTGCTTTTCCACGGATTCAATAAAAATGAAGGAATCGCGGTGGATACCCACGTAAAACGTCTCAGCGGCAGATTGCATCTTTCCGGGCACACCTATCCGGTAAAGATAGAAAAAGACCTAATGGAACTTTTCCCCAGAGATGAATGGGGCTTATTGACCAATCTTTTTATCGCGCACGGACGCAAAGTCTGCTCGGCCAGGAAGCCTTCATGCCAGGAATGTGCCCTCAACAAGTTATGTCCTTCGGCAAAAGATTTATATCCGGAGGTTTTCAAGTAATGAAGAAAATAGTTTCTAAGTCTATACATAAGAAGATCAATTTACTGGCTTTTTTTCTTATTGCGTGCTTAATATGTTCCAGCTGTGGGTTGGAGGATCTTTCCGGGGAAGGATATAGGATCCGAGATGTTGTCGACGGGGATACGGCAGAACTTGCCACAGGTCAGAAGATCCGGTATCTCGGTGTGGATACTCCCGAGATCATGAAGAAGTTCTCCGGAAACTGGATATTCGATCCAGAACCTTTGGCCCTGGAAGCAAAAGCCTTCAACAGGGCTCTTGTTTCAGGCAGGAGGGTTGATCTGGAATTCGATGAAAAACGCGTGGATAAATACGGTCGTTGGCTGGTATACGTGATTGTGAACGGTAAATTGGCCAATGCCGAGCTGCTCCGCGAGGGCTATGCGTATCTTATGGTCTATCCGCCGAACGACAAGTATCTGGAAGAACTATTACAAGCGCAGAGTAAGGCCAAGAATGCGAAACTCGGTCTATGGAAAGAAATGAGAACCATACCGCCGGAGGAAGCTCATCGTTATGCAGGCAGGCTGGTTACTCTTAAGTGTAAGATACAGGAGGTAACAAGCTCCCGAAGAGCCGCAGTTTTATTGAAAACCGGCGTAACTGGTCTTGAAGTAATTATTTACGGCGGTAACCTGAAATATTTCACTGATATGCCGGTCAGCAGATACCGGGGTGAAGAACTGGAGATCACCGGTAAAATACGCAAGCGCAATGGCCTTGAACTGGTGGTTTATCATCCTTCACAGATACGTGTCATGAGTAAATGATAATTCCGGGTTCATCAGAGCAACAGAAGGCGTTAATACCGCTTGTAATATTCATAATATTATGATATTTTATCTTAACCAGTTAATAGGACTAGTTTATTATTCTTAATATTATATAGGGAGGTTTACATGTTTTTTTCAGAAAAAGTGAGCAAAGTACAACCTTCAGCGACTTTAAGCATAACTTCTAAAGCCAAAGCCATGAAGGCCGAAGGTGAAGATGTAATTATACTTGCAGCCGGCGAACCGGACTTTGATACGCCGGATATCATCAAAAAAGCCGCCATTGAGGCCATAAAACAGGGTAGGACAAAATATACGCCAGCGAGCGGGACAAAGAGCCTGAAAGAAGCGATATGCCGTAAGTTGAATAAGGATAATGGTTTAAAATACGAATCCGGACAGATAGTTGTATCGAATGGCGCCAAGCATTCTCTTTATAATGCGCTCCAGGTTTTATGTAATCCGAATGATGAGGTTTTGATCATAAGCCCTTATTGGGTCAGTTATCCTGAGATGGTCAAACTTGCCGGTGCGGTGCCAGTAACGGTCAAAACCAGACAGAAGAACGGTTTCAAGGTATCTGCCGATGATATTGCGGAAGCTGTCACGGAAAAGACAAAAGCCTTGATAATTAACAGCCCCTCGAACCCGGCCGGGGTGGTATATGACAGAGATGAGATTGAAAAGATCGCTGATGTATGTGTATCCAATGATCTGGCAATAATCAGTGATGAGATCTATGAAAAGATCATATTCGACGGAAAAACACATTTTTCCATAGCATCCTTATCAGAACAGGTCAAGGACAGGACGGTTCTTGTCAACGGTGTTTCCAAGAGCTGTTCAATGACCGGATGGAGGATAGGATACATGGCTGCCAGCAAAGATCTGGTCAATATGGTGTCTACCTTGCAGAGCCATGCCACATCTAATCCGTGCTCTATTAGTCAGGCTGCCGCTGAATGCGCTCTCACCGAGGACCTCGATTCCGAGATGGAGAAGAATAGGCAGACTTTTCAGGACCGCCGGGATGTTCTTGTGAAAAGACTTACGGAGAACCCCAGGCTGAAACCATTTGTGCCAGAAGGGGCTTTTTATCTTTTTTGTGATGTATCCGAGTGTGGTTTAGATTCACTGGAATTCGCTAAAAGGCTTCTCAAGGAGAAAAAGGTCGCGGTCATACCGGGCGGTCCGTTCGGTGAAGACGGATCAATAAGGATAAGCTTTGCCACGGATATGGATACGATCAATAAAGGCGTCGACAGGATAAGCGAGTGGGTTGACGGATTGGCGGCGTGAACGCCTGTTTTCAGGCGCAAATCCAGGAGATATAGATATGAGACAGACCATAGCTGAGAAAATATTATCCGAACATTCCGGGAAAAGGGCAAGGGCCGGGGATATAGTTATAGCCAATGTCGATTTCTGTTTCGGTCAGGACGGAACAAGCGGCATGATCATCGACAGTTTCCGTAAACTCGGAGTGGATGATATTTTTGATAAAGAACGCTATTGCATGGTTATCGATCATTCAGCACCGAGTCCGAATATCGGAGTTTCCGCGATACATGACAAGATCAGGGGGTTCGGTCAAGAACACAGTGTAAAGGTCTTTGATATCGGATGCGGAGTCTGTCACCAGCTCGTACCCGAAGCCGGTTACGTAACATGCGGGGACCTTGTTCTTGGCGCCGATTCACACACATGCACTTATGGTGCGTTGAACATCCTTTCCACAGGTGTGGGATCAACGGACCTTGCTATAGCTCTGGCCAGCGGCAAGAACTGGTTCAAGGTGCCCGAGACGATAAAATTCGTTCTTGCAGGCGAACTGCCCAAAGGAGTATATTCGAAAGATGTTATTTTACATCTTATAGGTGATGTCGGGGCCGATGGCGCGACCTACAAAGCTGTCGAGTTCTATGGAGAAGTCGTTGACGCGCTTAGTATTGACGCGCGTTTGACCATATCCAATATGGCTGTTGAAATGGGCGCTAAATGCGGGCTTATGAGGGCGGACAGAAAGACTTTGGATTGGGCGAAGAAACATTCCAAAAGAGAACCGAGGCCCGTTGAAGCAGACGATGATGCACGGTATGCTGACGTAAAAGAGTATGACCTTTCACAATTGGTTCCACAAGTTGCAAAACCCCATACGGTGGATAACGTCTGCGGTATCGATGAAGTTCTCGGCACTCCGGTGGATGAAGTGAACATCGGAACCTGCACGAACGGACGGCTTGAGGACCTTGAAATAGCCGCAAAGATCCTAAAGGGTAAAAAGGTGGCTCAGGGACTTAAGGTACTGATAACCCCGGCATCCCGCAAGATCTATTTGGATGCACTTAAAAGAGGGTATATCGAGATATTCATAAATGCCGGTGCCGTTGTGAATAACCCCGGATGCGGTGTATGCGTGGGCACCCATCAGGGTGTACTTGCTGACGGTGAAAAAGCCTTCTCGACAGCTAATCGGAATTTTAAGGGTCGCATGGGTAATCCCAACGCGGAGATCTATCTGGGCAGTCCCGCAACCGCCGCAGCAACGGCCATAGAAGGGAAAATCTCTGACCCGCGTGAACATAAAAGACGTTTATAATTTACGGGGAGGGCGAAGTGGCGCATGCGCACAGATTAAAGATACAGGATGATATTAATACAGATTATATAATTTCAGGCAGGTACAAGTTCAAGATACAGGATGAGAAAGAGCTTGCCAAGCATATTTTTGAAGACCTTGAAGAGGACTTTCATAAAAAGATCAAGTCGGGAGATTTTCTGGTTGCCGGTGAAAACTTTGGGTGCGGCTCTTCACGGGAACAGGCACCTGTTGCGCTGAAGGCGAGCGGATTGCGCGCAATTATCGCGAAGAGTTTTGCCAGGATATTCTACAGGAACGCGTTCAACGTAGGATTGTGCCTGGTCGAATGCGAGACCAATTACATAGACGACATGGACGAGCTTGAGCTTGATCTGGATAAGAATATCCTTAAAAATCTGACCAAGGGCGTGAATATAGAGATAAACCCCGTGCCGAAGGTCATGCGTAAACTTCTCGAAATGGGCGGCGTTGTGGAATATTTCAAAAAACACGGCAGTTTTGATGAAATGATCTGATGATACAATCAAGCCATGAGAATCATTGATCCTGGATTGATAGGGTACGAAGAATCGGTAAAGCTGCAGGAAGCTCTTTTACATAAGCGCATCAAGGGTGACATCGGAGATACTCTCATTATGCTTGAACATGGACCGGTAGTTACTCTGGGGCGTATTGATTCAGGCGAAGGACTGGTTGACCGTCGTTTTTTCAGTGATAGGCGCATTCCGGTTCTTTCCACCTCCAGAGGTGGCAATATCACCATACACATGCCCGGGCAGCTTGTTCTGTATCCGGTCATTGATCTGAGCGATAAAAAGAAGGATGTCTCGTTTTATATCGATTTTCTTGAGAAGACCGTTTCCCGTGCTTTGAACCGATTCGGGGTCCCCGCTGAAAGGACCCCCGAGAGGCGAGGTGTCTGGGTAAGCGGGCGCAAGATAGCTTTTACCGGCATTGGCGTTAAAAGATGGGTCACTTACCATGGTTCTTCTGTAAATATAAATAACGATTTGGAACCCTTCAGGCATATATACCCATGTGGCGAGCAGGATATACAAGTAACCAGTGCTAAAGAGTTCTTGGGGCAAAAGCTGGACATGGACGAGGTGAAGAGAGTCTTTCGTGAGGAATTCCGAACTAGTATGGAACGAGAATACGGTAAAGGAAATATGCAGTTACAATGGAATTGACGCTTTCTGGGATTTCACAGGACGCAAAAGAGGCGACTATAACTATATGGCATAATCGGCAGGGGGACAATGTGTCCAGAGGAGAGGACCTTCTGGAAGTTGTCACTGACAAGGCGACTTTCGATGTGCCATGTCCCTGTAATGGTGTGCTGGGCAGCATAAAAAGGCGAGCTGGCGAAACGGTCAGAACGGATGAAGTTGTCGCAGTGATACTTGAGCAGGAATAAAAGAGTTTCTGGATCGATAAAAAGATCTGGCCATGAATAAAAGGATAATAATCTTTTATATATCGGAATATTCGGGTCACTTCCATGCCGCCTGTGCGATAGAGAGTGGTCTGCGGGAGACGAAAAAGGACCTGAATATAGAAAAGGTCAACGCCCTTGATTATACCAATCCAATTCTCGGCAAGATCATCAACAAAGCCTACCTTGAGATCATCAAGAAGAAACCAGAACTCTGGGGATCTATATATGATAGTCCTGAGGTGGTCAAAAAGACCAAGAAAGCCCGGGAAGCCCTTCATAAATACAATATGTCCAAGATACGAAGGCTTATTGAAAAGCATTCACCCGAAGCGGTATTTTGCACTCAGGCCATGCCTTGCGGCATGGTAGCTGATTATAAACGTTCCTGTGGCAAGGACGTCAAGCTTATAGGCGTTTTGACGGATCATGCGCCTCATTCCTTCTGGATTTATGATGAAGTGGATGTTTACGCGGTGCCTTCAGACGGGACGCGTGATGCTCTTGCGGAAAAAGGCGTTCCCCGGGAGAAAATAGTAATAACCGGGATCCCGGTAGACCCGAAATTCTGCGCAATCCATGATCCTTCAGAGATCCGCGCTAAATACGGTCTTGAAAAAGACCTCCCTACGGTGCTGATAATGGGGGGCTCCCAGGGACTGGGTGAAATGGAACTTATTGTCAAGTCGCTTCTCAAGGATGAAAGCCATGATTATCAGCTTATCATCGTTGCCGGTTCCAATAAGAGGCTATATTCACGTTTGAAGCGCTTAGGTCAGGAAGAGAACGATAAGAATATGTGCGTGCTATCCTTTGATAAGAATATTGAGGAATTAATGGAGGTCTCGCAGATAATCGTAAGTAAGGCGGGCGGGATGACGAGCGCTGAAGCTATGGTAAAACATCTGCCCATGTTAATCGTTAATCCGATACCTGGACATGAGCGGATGAATACTAATTATCTTACATCCAGCGGCGCCGCGGTCGAGGTAAAAGACCTTGCCAGGGTACCCAATAAAATAAATGAACTGTTCGATTCAAAGGGCGCTCTGCAAAGGATGAGGAAAAAAGCTGAAAAACTTTCAAGGCCTGAAAGCGCCTTGGAGATCGCAAAACTGGCATTGAGGTAAATATGCTTTATTCGCTTTATATCCTGGGTTTTTCTCTGGCGAACATGCTGCCGTTAAAAGCGGGCTACGCTATCGCCGTATTTGCCGCGAGGGTCTACTGGTTCTTTGCCCGGAGGGATCAGGTGGAGATCAAGGAGAACCTCAGGGTGGTTCTTGGGGAGGATGTAAGCGAAAAGGAGCTGGATAGACATGTGCGCGCGATATTCAAGAACTTTGGCAAGTATCTTGTTGACTTTTTCAAGTTCACCAAGTTCACCGAGGAGTACATCGACAAACATATTACCGTGAACGGAAAAGAAAATCTTGATAGGGCCCTTGAACACGGTAAAGGTGTCATAGCCACTACCGTTCACTTGGGCAACTGGGAACTTGGAGCAGCGGTGGTAGGAGGGCTCAATTACCCCATAAATGCTATCGTACTTGAGCATACCAATAAACATATAAACGAATTCTTTAACAGGCAGAGGGCGATAAATAATATGAAGCCGATACCTTTGGGCCTCAGCATGAAAGAGTGTTTCAGAGCGCTGAAACGCAACGAAGTGCTTGCGATCGCGGGAGATAAGGATTATACTTCCGGTGGTATATACGTGGACTTTTTCGGTAAGAAGGCGTTAATACCCAAGGGACCGGCAGCCTTTTCCGTAAAAACAGGAGCTCCGGTGGTGGTAACCATGCTTACCAGAGAGAGCGATGATTCTTTTGTGCTGACCTTCGAAGAGCCAATAATCTACGAACCAAGCGGTGATTATGAGCGGGATGTCAGAAAACTGATGGGAATCTATCTGGAGAAGTTCGAAAAATATATACGAAAATATCCAAACCAGTGGTACGTGTTCAGGAAGATATGGTAGCGACAACAGATAATACTATAGTAGTAATACCCTCTTTCAACGAGGCGCGCACGATAGGGAGTATAGTGCGCCATATCGTGGGTATGGGGCTCACTGTGCTTGTGATAGACGACGGTTCCGTTGATAACACGGAGCGGGCCGCCCTGGATAACGGTGCGATTGTTATCCGTCATCGGAGGAATCTGGGCAAGGGATTTTCTGTAAGGGAAGGCATCAGACATGTTCTCAAGAAGACGAATTTCGAATGGATGATAATGATGGACGGTGATGGGCAGCACCATCCTGAAGATATACCGGCGCTTATGGAGAGGACCCGCTCCGAGGAAGTTGAAATTGTCATAGGTAACCGCATGCTCCAGACTAAGACAATGCCCTCAGCCAGGTTCTGGACCAACAAGTTCATGTCTTGGGTCATTTCGGGTATATGCAAGCAGCAGATACCCGATACACAATGTGGATTCCGGCTTATCAAAACCAAAGTGCTTGAAATGCTCAAGCTCACTTCCCAGAAATATGACATAGAATCCGAGATGTTGATGCAGGCTGCCCATCACGGGATGAATATAGCGTCTGTTAAGATACAGACCATTTACGGGGAAGAGATCTCCGAGATACATCCGGTAAGGGACACCATAAGATTCTTTAAGCTCATCTTCACGCATCATATGAGTCCTAATGGATTACGGTATTCAAAGAAAAAGAATGGTAGATGAACAGCTTCTGCCCCGGGGGATCAAAGACCCCAGAGTGATCGAAGCTTTTTTGAAGGTGCCCAGAGAAGCCTTTGTTCCCAGACCGTATAATATTGCTTCTTACGCGGACCGGCCATTGCCCATAGGGGAAGGGCAGACCATTTCACAGCCTTATATCGTAGCTCTTATGACCGAATGTCTTGGTCTTTCGGGTGGCGAAAAGGTGCTTGAAGTTGGGACCGGCAGTGGTTATCAGGCGGCTATCCTTGCTGAAATATGTGCGGAGGTTTATACCGTAGAACGACAGGAACGTCTTTTAAAGCGTACTCGCAAGTTGCTGGACAGGCAGGGATACAGGAACATTCATTTCATGTGCGGGGATGGCACGCTCGGATGGGATGAAGGCGCCCCTTATGACGGGATAATAGTAACCGCAGCCGCACCGCAGGTTCCCGAGAGATTGAAAGACCAACTTGCGGAGGAGGGAAGGCTCGTCATACCGGTAGGTGAACAGTACAGCCAGGTTCTGTCCGTCGTGACCAGACGCGGCAATGATTTTGCGCGGGAAAATGTCTGTGGTTGTGTTTTTGTGCCGCTTATCGGCGAGGATGGATGGCATCTGGCCGAATAGAAAAGAAAGGTTCTTGATGAAGAAAAGCATAAGCGAGACTTTGGTGCTCCTTTTAAAGGGCGGAGGAATAGGAATTGCGAACATAATACCGGGAGTTTCTGGCGGCACAATAGCCGTGGTCCTGGGAATTTACGACCGGCTTATTGAGGCGATATCCAAGTTCTTTGAAAGGCCTGAAAAACGGGGGGAATATGTTCTTCTGCTTTTCAGGGTATTCTTCGGTGCTGTTGTCGCGGTGGGTCTGCTGGCCAAAGTGATGGATGTATTGCTCAAGGAATATTTCCACGAGACCATGTTCCTGTTTATGGGTCTCATACTGGGAGGTATTCCTTCAGTGGTGCGTTCTCACGGGGACATGAAGATAAGGACATCAAGAATACTCGCTTTTATTGTAGGCATGATACTTGTCCTGGGCATCTCTCTTATCGGGGAAGCCAAAGGACAAGGACAGGTTATGTCCCTTAGTAATATTGAAGGAGTCGGTCCATATTTAATGCTTTTGATCGGAGGGTTCTTCGCTGGCGGGGCCATGATAGTGCCCGGGGTGAGCGGTTCATTCATTCTGGTTCTTTTAGGCCAATATGCTGTGGTTATAGCGGCGATCAAAGATTTTGCCCTGAAACCGATAGGCGCTGTTTCCCTCGGGGCTATAGCGGGCATAATCATTTTCTCCAGGATCATCGAATTCTGCCTGGAAAGGATACCTTCCAAGACATATTATTTCATTCTGGGGCTTATTTTCGCCTCTTTTTACAAGATATTCCCGGGTAAACCCGACGAGGCAATATCGATATTTTACTGTTCTGTTGTTTTTATCGGCGGTACCGCTTTGTCCTATTTTGTGTCCAGGTTGAACGCCGACTAGATTTTCCTTGAAACAATGATTTTAATGAAGTAATATATTTTTCAAAAAGGGAGGATCATGGTAGCTTATATACTTATATTGTTGGGTTTTCTTCTCAGGATGCTTCCCCATATGCCTAATATGGCACCTGTAGCCGCAATAGCCCTTTTTGCGGGTGCTTACCTGGATAAAAGGGTGGTTCCGTGGGTTCCCCTCGCCATAATGATGGTGAGCGACCTAATCTTAGGACTGCATGGAGTTTTCCTGTATACCTGGGGTTCGTTCATTCTCATAGGCTTTATCGGCATGTGGTTGAAGAAGCGCAGAACCCCCGCCAACATACTGGGGACGACAATATTTTCAGCATTTTTGTTCTTCCTGATCACTAATTTCGGAGTATGGCTGGCATGGTATCCCCATACCTTGGAAGGATTGGCCAGCTGCTACGTCAAGGCTATACCATTTTTCAGGAACACCATGATCTCAAATGCTGCTTTTGGGCTGTTGCTTTTCGGTTCCTATGAAATGGCAAGGAAGCTGGTAGATAATACCAGATTCAGTCGTGTTCTTTTAGCTGGTGCTGAGTAGAGCGCTTGCAAACATGCGGGTAATCGCAAGGTTTTAAAAGGGAAGTCCGTGAGAGTCGGACACGGTCCCGCCGCTGTTACCGGAGACGAAAGTTCCAGAAAGGCCACTGCCATGGAGGCGGGAAGGCCGGAACAAGTAGGTTGACACGGGAGTCAGAAGACCTGCCTGCATGATAACATATCCTAAGAAAGCCCGAGGAGGCTTTTGGGTTCATATTGAAGGGTTATAAATGCGGTTAACCCCGGTGTTCGTAAGGACGCCGGGGTTTTTTGTTTTACGGAAAGGAAATTAAATGAACAAAGTGGCATTGATTCTATGCGCGGCCATTGTGCTTTTGAGCGCATCCTTAGATGATTCCGTGTGCGCGCAGCAGGATGATCAGGATTTTATCAGGCTGGACCCCATATTCGTGACTCCCATGAGGTCCCGTGAACTGGAGAGCAGAACGCCGGCCAGCGTTTCGGTGATCACCAGAAAAAAGATCGAAAACTCCAACGCGCAGTCCACGATCGGATTGCTCAGGAACGAGACGGGGATATTCGTTAAGGACTGGATAGGAAACGGTACGAGCGCCCAGGTCGATATCCGTGGTTTCGGTGAGCAGGCCCAGATGAATGTTGCCGTTCTTGTTGACGGAAGGCGTGTTAATGAAGTGGACCTCAGCGGGGTGGACTGGACGCAGATACCGATAGACCAGATAGAGAGGATCGAAATCATCCGCGGAGGTGCAGGGGCTGTTCTTTACGGTGATAACGCTACAAGCGGCGTCATCAATATCATAACTAAAAGCGGAAGAGGAGAGCCGTACGTCAACTACACACAGAGATACGGCAGTTATGACATGAACGAAGAGAAAATAGAACTTGGCGGTTCGGTGGAGAACCTGAGTTTTATTCTCAGGGGAGGGCGGAAGGCTATACATGGATACCGTAATAACAGTTATTTTAACAACTGGGATTTTTTCTCAAAACTGATCTATGATATTGATCCTGAGTTTGCCTTGAGGGTAAGCCAGTCCTGGCACAGATCAGAATACGGTCTGCCTGGAGCGATATCAGCCACCGACCTGGAGGCTCATGACCGTACGTTTTCCTCATTTGGAGATGATTACGTCAAGAATACCGACTGGAATTTTTCGGGGGGGTTCGACAAGACCTTCGGGAGCTGGGGTTCCGCCTCATGTGACTTTTTTTACAGGCGAAGGTACGTTTACTCCAATTACATAGGCGCGAATGCAGGATGGAATCCCATAAGGCGTGCTACCATAGACACTTACGGCATCACACCCAAATACGTGATGGATAGGGACTTTTTCGGGTTCGCCAATAAGCTGGTCACCGGACTTGATTATTACAGGGAGGAGAACGATTCCGATGTATATACGGCGGCCGATCTTATCCAGAGCATTACCGCTGTGAAAAAGAACACGATCGCCTGGTACGGACAGGATTCTTTTTCCGTATTCCCGGAACTTACAGTAGTTGGTGGATTCAGGTATGAGCACGCGGGGTATGATCTCGATTATCAGGACCTAACGGGGTGGAACCCCACTATAGATACTCATAAGAAAAAGATAGCTAGAATGTACAATCTTGGAATCATTTACGAATACATGGGTAATTCTGAGATTTTCTGCACGCATAATACCAGTTTCCGTTTTCCTGCGACCGATGAATACATAGTCTGGGGGGCACTGAATCCGAATCTCAAGGAACAGATATCAAGGAATTACGAGGTCGGGATTAGGCAGGCTATTGGGGAAAAGGCCAGAGTGGAGATAACAGGTTACTGGATGAACCTGAAGAACGAGATCTTCTACAATCCTCTGGGGGGGATATTCGGCACGGGCGCCAACGAGAATTACGGAAAGACACGTCACCAGGGCCTGGAAGTGTCCGCAAAAGCGGAAGTCTTTGAAAATATCGAACTATTCGGCAATTATACTTTTACGAACGCAAAGTTCGTTGATGATACATACGATGATAAATACATACCCATGGTCCCTAGCAATAAAGGTTCTGCAGGTATCAGGGTATATTTTCTAGAATATTTTACATTTAACTTTGTGGCTCTTTTCGTGGGGGAGAGACACTGTATAAACGACCAGCA
This sequence comes from Candidatus Omnitrophota bacterium, assembly GCA_014728045.1. NCBI lineage: Bacteria > Pseudomonadati > Candidatus Omnitrophota > Candidatus Omnitrophota bacterium. The sequence goes on along the minus strand of WJMH01000007.1, from coordinate 129,915 downwards.
GAATATATATGAACCCCTAAAACCATATGCGACTTTTGATTTAAACTTTTTTTATGAGAATGATCAGATCAGGCTCGGCGCGGGCATAAATAATCTGTTCAATGAGAAGTTTTATCATTACAGCGTGCGTAACGCTAATAATGGCAGGATCAATTATTATCCCGCTGAAGGGATAAACTTGTTCCTGGAAGGCACTCTGAAATTCTAGGATTAAGGAACGGACCCATCTTCTTAGCTATAAGTTGAAAACCGCTGTTGGAAATATTATAATAGAGCGATCATTGCAACTGTATCTCAGCAACACCTTATATGAAAATGTTCATGGACCCCGCATTCAGACTAGCGCTTACTTTGTCGGTTATCGCGCATTTAGCGGTGATATCGCCGTCGTATTTACTGCAGACCACCGACCGTGAAGACGCCGAAGCCGATATGGTGGAACTGGATTATATCATCATCAACGACCCCCGCGTCGCGCTGGAAGAAGAAATCTATGCTACTGCTTCATGTGATAATAAAGAACAGGAAAACGAAAAGACCGGGGACTCAACAAGCAAAGGGTTAGCACTTGATTCAAAAGAATCGATTCAAAGCTCTTTGCAGGAGGAAACAGCCCCGCAGGAACATCAAAACGAAAAGGAAAAGGCGTATCTTGATTATTTCAACGTTCTCAGAGAAAAGATTCGATCATGCATCCATTCATATGCCCCGGGGGACGAAAAGGGAACGGTGGAAGTCGTTTTCACTGTCTCCAGTAATGGCGCTCTCCAGAAGATAGATCAAATCCATACCGTTCTGCCCAGAGATACCGAGAGGGGTGTTATTAAGGCTATTCGAAGATCTCAGCCGTTTCCAGCGTTTCCCGAACAGCTGGGGGAAAACCCTTTGACGTTCGCACTTACCATTAAATTTACTTCCTAAAAAGTTGACAGATCAGGCGATCCGGGTTATACTTTAATTAAGGAATATTTTAGCAATTAAACTATTCGCAAAATAAATATTTTGCTTATTAAAAAGGGGGGTCCGCATGGCAACTGGTAAACAAGAAGATTTCGCTGTAGAAATGAGCAGGATGCTGCCGACCTTGATGAGAGCCGTGACCGGAAGGATGGAGGCATGTCTTACCGATGCGAACCTTGCCGTCTCACACATAGTTGTCTTGGACATGCTCCGGGAAAAGGGCCCGTGCTCTATGAGCGAACTCGCGCAGGCGCTTAATCTCTCCATGGGGGCCGCCACGGCGATAATAGATAAGATGATACAGATGGAACTTGTGGAGAGAGCGCGTTCCAGCGAGGACAGGAGGGTTGTCAATGTGACCATGCGCCAAAAGGGAAGTAAAATCTCCGAAGAGGTCAATAAGATGCGGGTAGAGGCCACCAAGGAACTTTATTCGGTTCTCAACGAATCAGAAAGAAACGATTACCTGAGAATGATACGCAAGATATACAACAATATAACCAAAGAGCGATGAAAAGAATATCCTTTAATCTGATCATTTTGCTGATAATGATGAGCCTGGGAGCGGGCACGGTTCTGGCGGTTCAGCAGCCGGAGGATGAAAAGTCTCCCGTTGAAATCACGAGTATCGTGCTTTCACTTGAGGACTGCATCAGACTCACTCTACAGAACAGTTATGAGGTAAAACTGGCCAAGCTGGATCTTTATGTGGCTGAGACAGACCTATTATTCTCGGAGGCGGTTTTTGACACGTTCTTTTTCGGTAACGTAAGTTATACCGAGGATAAAAGACAGGAGCTTTCGGTCTTTGCTCCCGATGATGACCAGACGAATATATATTCTTTTGGCGCCAGCAAGAAGCTTCCCACAGGTACCACCATAACGGTCAATTGGAGTGATACCCGGACCTGGTCTGATACCGTCTTCGTGTCCAAGAACCCGGCACATGACACGGAGATCTCTCTTGAAGCGAGACAGCCCGTTGGAGAGAATTCCTTCGGGTTCATTGACCGGAACACTGTTACGTTGACAAAACTTGCTATTGAGAATGCTGACCTGCAGACAAAAGACCGCATAGAAAATCATCTGGCGAATACCATAAAAGCGTACATCGATCTAATGTCGGCTGAGAAAACTCTCAGTATCTTCCAGGATATTTTGGATAAGGCGATTGAGCTCTACGATGTCGAAGAGAGGAATTTTAACATAGGCCTGAAGGAAAAGGTGGATCTTTATGCGGTCGAGGCCAATGTTGCCAACCGGCAGGCCGAGGTGATAATCGCTGAGAATAATTATAAACGGGCACAAGAGATACTTAAACTGTTGATGAACGTCCAGGAGAAGGCTCGGGTTGAACCGGCGCAGCAACTCAGTACCTATCCAATCGACAGGGATCTTAAGCAATGCCTGGAAGAGGCTTTCCGGAAAAGGCGTGATTATATGATAAAAAAGCGCGATGTCGATATAAGGGGGCTCGATCTGAGGATGAAGGGCAACCAGCTATGGCCTGAGATCGATCTGCTCCTGAGTATGAAGATGAACGGTATCAATAGGGATTTCAATACGGCCGCGGGCAAGGCTACTGCCTCTGACCACGCCGAGTATTTTGCCGGGGTCGAGTTCAATATTCCGATAGAGAATTCTGAAGCTAGAAGTCAGTATGACCGGGCTTCCTTGAAAAAACAGAAGGCCCTGGTCAGCCTCAAACAGGTAGAAAGAAAGATAATCACCGACGTTGTCAACGCGTATAATGACACGAGATCTTACGGAAGAAGCCTGGAATTCACCGGCAAGGCGGTTCGGTTACAGTCGCAGAAACTGGAAGAAGAAGAGAAACGGTTCCGTTACGGACGCTCCATGACCAAGATACTTATAGATTATCAGCGGGACCTTCTGCGCGCCGAACTGGAGAACGTGGGGTTCATCAAGGACCATCGGAAAGCCAAGGTTGATCTTTTCAGGTCAATGAACGTGCTGCTAGAGGGGTATGAGGATCATATATGAGCATTCCAAGGTTTAGCGTAAATAACTCACTTTTCGTGAATCTGGTATCGGTTATCATCATAATAATCGGTCTGATAGTCGTGCTGGGTATGAACAGGGAGATATTCCCTAATGTTTCATTTGATCTGGTCACGATAACAACAGTGTTCCCTGGGGCTACACCAGAGGATGTTGAAAAACTCATAACTGTTCCCGTTGAAAAAGAGCTTAGGGAAGTGGACGGTATTAAGGAGATAAATTCGACGTCTGCTTCGAGCACATCTCTTGTCCTTGTCAAGATCGACCCAGATGAACCTAATAAACAGAAGGTCGTAAGGGATATTCAGACGGCGGTCGATAAAGTGAAAGACCTGCCCAGGGAGATAGATGACGAGCCTCAGGTCGTGGAAGTCACTAGTAAACAGTACCCAATAGTAGAGGTGTCTCTCTCCGGAGAGATGTCCGAACAGAAACTCCAGGAATACGCGGACGCTCTTGAGGATGACCTGGAGTACATAGATGGAGTCGCCCGCATACAGAAAAGCGGATACCGGGACCGTGAAGTCCAGGTCAGGGTAGACCCCGAAAAGATGGAGGAATATTATGTTTCAATGGACGAGATCGAAACCGCTCTGGCCGGACGTAATGTAAGCTTGCCCGCGGGCAAGATCGATACTGAGACCACCGAGTATAGCGTGAGGACGACCGGTGAATTCCAGACCGCGGAAGAGGTCGCGAACGTTATCATAAGGGCCAATGATTCGGGTAACTGGCTTAAGATAAAAGATGTAGCCGACGTGGTCGATACCTTCAAGGAAGAAGACGTAATAAATAAGACCCTGGGTACCAGATCTATAAATCTTGTAGTATTGAAAAAGGAGTCGGGCGATGCTATTTCCATCGTTGACAGGATCAAGAACTTTAGCAATAAGTTCCTTGAGCGTGTCAAGGGGCCTTTGAAGGTCTCTTACGTCAATGATTATTCGTTCTTTGCAAGGCGCCGCCTAAATGTCCTGAGGAACAATGCCTGGTGGGGTATCATTATCGTTATAGCGATTATGCTGGTGTTCCTCCAGAAAAGGGTGGCTTTCTTCACGGTTCTGGGCATACCTATCTCTTTCTTCGCGACCTTTATCGTTATGGACATGTTAGGTATTACGATAAACCTGATAAGCATGTTCGGGTTGATCGTGGTCCTCGGCATGCTGGTCGATGACGGCATAATCGTCGCTGAGAACGTGTACCGGTACATGGAAGAGGGTGTCAAGCCCCAGGAAGCCGCCATAAAAGGTGCTGAGGAGGTCATGGGAGCCATAACGGCGGCGGTGTTTACCACCATCGCGGCTTTTTCTCCGCTGCTTTTCATGTCGGGGATAATCGGAAAGTTCATATGGAACATCCCGGCGGTCGTAATCACCGCACTGCTGGCGTCGCTCGGGGAGGCCCTCATAATCCTTCCCAGTCACATGGCGGATTTCGTGAAGATAAACACCGATAAAGCTGGAAAACCCAGACTAAAAAAAGAGATGCCGTGGTTCAAGAATCTGGTCTGTTCATACACGAACCTGGTCGCTTCCGCCATGAGGAACAAATACAAGGTTCTTATCGGGTTGCTGCTGGCGCTGGGCCTGTGTTTCTTTCTGGCCACTAACGTTATGAAATTCATACTTTTTCCCAGCGCGGGCATAAATTACTTCTTCATAAGGGGTGAAGCACCGATCGGTACACCCCTTGAAAAGACAGAAGAGCTCATGAAGCCGATCGAGAAAATTGTATCCCGCCTTCCGGGTGAAGAACTGGATACGTATGTAACTACCATAGGGAAGATCGAGGAGGACCGGCAGGATCCTTTCGCGGGACAGGGCAGTAACTACGCTCAGATAACGGTATATCTTGTGCCGGAGCAGGACCGAAAACGCGGAGTCGAACAGATCATAGACGAGGTGCGCCGTAAGACAAGGGATATAAAGGGGTTCGAGGACCTCCGTTTCGATATGCCAGAGGCCGGGCCTCCTGTAGGCAAGCCTGTCGAGGCTCGTATAAGAGGTGAGGATTTTGAGGTGCTGGACAAGATCGCGCACGAATACATGGACTACCTTAATACGATAGACGGCGTCACGGACGTAACTTGGGACCACAAGCCAGGCAAGGAAGAGATACGCGTTAAGGTCGATCATCAGAAAGCCACGATGGCCGGACTTTCCATACAGCAGGTTGCCAAGACCATCAGGGGTGTATTCCAGGGAAATATCGCTACTAAGATAAAACCGGTAAAGGCTGAGGAGGAGACGGATGTCACAGTCATGTTCGATGAAGATGAGAAGTTCGATATGGAGATTTTCGACGCAGTCCTTATTAGGAACAGGTTCGGGAACCTTATACCGCTGAAAAAGATCGCCACGATAAAAAAGGTCCCGGGAACCACCACCATAAAACATCTTGACGGTAAAAGGGTCGTTACCGCTTCCTGTAACGTGGATAACGATAAGATCACATCTTTGGAAGTAAACCGCATGCTGATGGAGAAATTCAGCGATATTGACGAAAGGTACATAGGCTATAACGTAAAATACGGCGGTGAGCAGGAGGAGACCATAGAATCGCTTAAGGATCTCGCCAAAGCGTTCTTTTTCGCCTTTTTGGTGATATATCTCATACTTGCTTCATTCTTTAAATCGCTTATTCAGCCCGCCGTGGTTATGATGGCAATACCTTTCGGCCTTATCGGAGTCGTGGTCGCTTTTCTTTTGCATGGGCAGGCTTTCTCCTTCATGGCCATTTTGGGAGTGGTGGGCCTCAACGGCATAGTAGTGAACGATTCCATAGTGCTTGTTGACTTTATCAATAAACTTCGGAGAAGCGGCGTGAGCAGGAATGAGTCCATCATAAAAGCCGGTCAGATGAGATTGAGACCCGTCATCCTGACGACCGTTACTACTGCTGGAGGACTTTCCACGGTGGCATATGGGATCGGAGGCAAGGACCCGTTCCTTGTTCCTATGGCCCTGTCGCTCTGCTGGGGGCTGGTTTTCGCGACAGTATTGACCCTCATTGTGATCCCCTGTATTTATTCTATTATAGATGATCTGGCGATAAGGATAGCTCACCAGACCAGCATGATAGAGACACACAATCTTGAATGCGATCAGAAAAGTTGATCCGGCGATCTGTTGCTAACTGCCTGATGCGGGTGTATAATACAACAGGAAAGATAACCCCGGGAGGTTCATCATCAGATATTTTATAGCTTTCATAATGGTCATTTCGTTGTTGGTTTCTCCTTTATCCGCCGCGGAGGACCTTAAGCCGGATCGTATCGAGAAAACAGTTCTTGATAACGGCGCCACGGTCGTTTTCAACCATGTTCCGGACTCACCTCTGGTCACCATACAGCTGAGAGTGCTTTCCGGCCTTTCCAACGAAGGCAGGTTCGCGGGAACGGGGATATCCCACTTTCTTGAACATCTTCTGTTCAAGGGAACGGAAAACCTCGATTCTGAACAGATCCGCAAAGAGATAAAGGTCATGGGTGGGTTCATTAACGGCTCCACCGGCCTGGACTCGGCTGAATACCATATAACCGTTCCGAATGAGAATTATGAAAAAGCCCTAAACCTTCTGGTTGATATGGTGATGCAGCCGGTCTTCTCAGAAGAAGAAATGGAAAAGGAGAGACAGGTCATACTCAAGGAGTTCAAGCTTAACCAGGATGACCCGGCCAGGGTCAGGATGAAGCTGCTTTTTTCCCAGGCTTACCGCGCGAACATATATAAATTCCCCGTGATAGGTTATGAGGAGACCTTTAAAAAACTTACCCGCGAAGACATCATGCAGTATCATGGGGCAGCTTATACTCCGGACAGGATGGTTCTCGGTGTAACAGGCGGTATTGATCCCAGAAGGGCTCTTTTGATCGCGAAGACAAAACTTGGTGAATATAAAAGGGGGCTTCCGTGGAATACCACGATCCAGAAAGAACCCAGACAGTTAGCGCCCAGACGTGCTGCAGCTTCCGCGGAAGTGGGATTAGGCTATCTTGCCATGGGATTCCACACGACCAGCGTATATTCTCCTGACCTCTATGCGGCTGATGTGCTGGCCATAATGCTTGGAGGGGGGAACGATTCGTGGCTATACAGGCATCTGGTCAAGGATAAGCAGATGCTCTACACAATTACCAGCGTGAATTATACACCCAGATATCCGGGTCTTTTCATCATACGGGCTGCCGGAGAACCTGAAGATCTGGAAAATGCCCGGGAAGAGATATTCAATATTATCAGGCAATTTAAAGACAGCAGGATCCGGGAGGAAGAGGTGGAGCGGGCCAAGACCATGGTAGTTTCAGATTATCTGCGTTCACAGGAAAGGATAGAAAGTGTTAATTCATCCATGACAAGTTCCCAGCTTCTTACTGGTGATCCCGGCTTTTTCAAGAGGTACGTTGATCAGGTCCAGAAAGTGACACCGCGCCAGATAAAAGAGATAGCTGAAAAATACCTGAAAAAGGATAATTCCACTACCGTTGAAGTTCTGCCCGAGGGATTCCAGAAAAAGAGAGCCCCGGAAAGCGTTGTCGAGGAACAGGCCTTCATCGGCGGGGAAAGATCGTTCAAGCTGGATAACGGGCTAAATGTTGTAATCAAAAAAAGGAACAGGGTGCCTCTGGTGTCGGTAACTCTTGCGACCGCTGGCGGGCTCAGGGCAGAGAACAAAGAAAATAACGGTATATCGAACCTTACCGCTTTATCCATGCTGAAGGGGACCCGCAGGAGAGACGAGAGCCAGATCATACCCGTTATAGAGCAAATGGGAGGTACGATCAGCGCTTTCAGCGGCAAGAACAGCATAGGACTTTCAATGACCCTTATGCCGGAAGATTTAGATGAAGGGCTTACCTTGTTCGAGGATGTTATCAAGAACGCTTCATTCCCGGAAGATGAGCTCGAGAAGCAGAAAAAGAAAATTATCGCGGCTATACGCGAACAGGATGCGGATATCTTCGAGAAAGGCATGCTTTATCTGAAGGGTGCTCTTTACGGTTCACACCCCTACGGCATGAGAGTGCTTGGGGAGGTGCAGACAGTGAGTAAAATAACCAGGCAGGATATTATCGAGTTTTATGAACATCATATGGGTCCTTCCGGAGCCGTATTGACCGTTGTGGGGGATGTGGATGTTGGCTATACGGAAAACCTTCTTAAGAGAAGGTTCACCAGGTGGCAGGGCACGACCGAAACGGTGGAGTCTGTCTCAGTAAGTTCCCTGGAGGATACAATAAAAGAGGATATTTACATGTACAAGGAACAGGCCCTTTTGCTCATGGGGTTCCAGTCGGTTAAGATCACCGACGAGGATAGATATGTACTGGAAGTTATAAGCGCTCTGATGTCGGGTACTGACGGGCTTTTGTTCCATGCCGTGCGTGAACAAGAGGGCCTTAGTTACACTTCAGGGGCCGTTTCGGTCCCGCAGGTCGACAGGGGTTATTTTGTTATTTACGCGGCTACCGTCGAGCCGAGGATAGACGAAGCGAAGAAAGCCGTGGCGGAGGTTATTGAGACGGTCCTTAATGGTCAGATAAGCGAGGAGGAGATCGAAGCGGCCAAGAATCGGCTCATCTCCCAACACGCGCAGTCATTAGAAGCCAATTCCGCCGTTTCCATGGTCGTAACTTTAGATAAGCTTTATGGTCTGGGAGCGGAGAATTATCTTGAATATCCGGAAATGATCAGAGCGGTCAAGAGGCACGATATCTCCCGTGTCGCGGAAAAAGTGCTGGATCTGGATAGATATGTTCAGGTGATCGTTCATTCGGAACTCTAAAAAGACTTTATTCTTTTCTTTTCCTTTACCCACCAGAAACTTTCGCTTATAATATTACGTTATATACTCAGAGATCTTTTATCTTTTCTGTTTAGGGGGTATGCCATGGTAAGACAACCAGCTGTAGCGGGACAGTTCTATCCGGGCAACCGGCAGGCGCTTGTTGAGCAGATGCAGAAACTCATATCTGGCTCGGTGAATAAGAAGGATGTCGTGGGTGCCATGGTGCCCCATGCCGGCTACATGTATTCGGGCAGAGTGGCCGGTGAGGTTTATTCGCGTCTTACCTCCAGCGAAACCTATGTGGTCATAAGCCCCAATCACACCGGTTACGGCAGCCGTTTCGCTGTTTCTTCGGAGAGTTGGAATACTCCCATTGGAGAAGTTGAAGTTGACGCTGAACTGGTGGACCTGGTAAGGAAGAATACCGATCTGGTCGAAGATGATCCGGAAGCACACGTATATGAGCATTCCGTCGAGGTGCAGATCCCTTTCATCCAGACCGTTGCTCCTAAAGCGAAGATACTGCCTTTGACCGTGCAGAGGGCGGGCATAGAACAGCTTTGCGAGGTTTCCGGGGCGCTTTCAACCTCGGTCAAAGACCTCCAGAGGGATGTTACCGTCATCGCCAGCAGCGACATGACCCATTACGAATCAAGGAGATCGGCAAGCGAGAAAGACAAGTTGGCGATACAGAAGATACTTGATCTGGACCCCGAGGGGCTTATTGAAATGGTAGAAGCAAGGAATATATCCATGTGCGGATATGTACCGGTGGCGATGATGTTGATGTATTCAAAGGACATGGATGCTGGAGAAAGTGAGCTGATACGTTACACCGACAGCGGTGAGGTAACAGGAGATACCGAGCAGGTGGTCGGCTACGCGGGCATCATAATATTCTAGGGGTGATAAATGGGTATATTCAGAAATCCAAAAGTGGCGATGGTGCTCGGCGGGGGCAGTGCAAGGGGGCTCTGCAATATAGGCGTGCTCAAGGTCATGGAAAAATATTTCGGACGGGATAAAATGCCGTTCGATATAATAGTGGGAACGAGTATAGGCAGTCTGATAGGCGCGGCCTATGCTCTGGGGGTAACCCCGAAGGAGATGGAGGAGAAATCACTTAAATTCTCTCTTGTCAAACTTGTCGATATAGGCATGCATCCCACCGGATTGATAAAGGGGGATCGCCTGGAAGAGATAATCAGAAGCGTTATAGGCAATAGGGGTTTTGAGGACATGAAATATCCTTTTGCCCTGACCACGACGGATATAGAGACCGGAGAGGAACTTACCCATACCTCGGGGAACCTGATAAAGCTTATACGCGCAAGTTGTTCCTGGCCGGCGATCTTCTCTTCTGTAAAGATCGAGGGCCGCCTATTAGCTGACGGAGGTGTCCGGAACAGTATCCCCACCAAGGCCGCTCGTAATATGGGGGCGAATTTCCTTATAGCGGTGAATCCCGGATTCGCCGTTAAGAACCAGAAAATAAACAGCCTGATGCAGGTAACGGTTCAGATGGTCCAGATAATGGGAGAGGAACTGAATAATTATCAGTCGAGTGCCGCCAATATCGTCATCAAGCCCGAGCTTAAAGATATTGAACAGTTCGATTTTGAAAAGACCGCTGAGATAATCAAACAGGGAGAGGAAGCCGCAGAAAGAGTTATGCCTAAACTGAAAAGAAAACTCTTCTTTCACTGGTAACAAGCATATGAAATCAAAGATAAGTAATTTGATACGCATTCTGATAAGTTTCGGGCTACTGGCCCTTCTTTTCTGGATCATGCGGGATGACATCCTGGATATGTGGCAGACCGTGATCGCCGGGGACATGGGCTTTATCCTGGCGGGGCTGGCTCTTATCCTTGTCAATGTAGCTATGCTGGCGTATCGCTTCAAGATAATCTTCCTCGGGGAGGATCTCAAGATCAATATGAGAGAGGCCTTTCAGCTGACCACAGTGGGTTATTTTTTCAACAATTTCATGCCGACGGCAGTAGGCGGGGATATCGTCAAGGCTTATTATGCCGCGCATGGCAGCGATGAACGGATCAAGGCATATGCGAGCGTGTTCATGGACAGGTTCATAGGGCTGTATACGTTTTTGCTAGTGGCGGCTGCAGCTCTTGCGGTAGACAGGGGCAGGTTCCATCTAGACGCTGTGCGGACGCTGGTCTTTATCCTTATATTTCTGGGAATCGTGGGGTTCGTGGTTGCGACCAACAGGAGAGTGGCCAGATTCATAGGACGGTCGCTCAAGAGGCTCAAAGTCATGGATCTGGGAGAGAAACTCGGAGCTTTGTATAACATAGTGCATGATTACAGGAACAGACTGGATGTGGTTCTGAAGTCTTTCGCTGTTTCCATACTGGGGCAGTCGTTGTATTTTACCGCAGTGTACCTCTTTTTCAGGTCACTGGGGCATGAAGTGAACCTGGGCAATATTTTCCTTATCATGCCTGTGGTTACCTTTGTCAGCATGATCCCGTCCCTTGGCGGGCTGGGAGTGAGAGAAGGGGCTTTCGTGGCTCTTTTCGCCGGGTTGACAGGCAAGGAAACCGCGTTCGCGGTAAGCCTGATGCTGTTGTTCGGGCTTTTCTTCATCAGTCTTATCGGCGGCGCCATTTATTTATGGTGGGGTCTTTCCGGCCTGAGGACCGGGAAAGTCAAGGATATCATTAATATCGAAAAAGAGGTCGAAGAGAGGGAAGCGAACATATAGGGGGAGGATATGAAAAAGATATTGGTGGTGCATGGTCCCAATCTTGATCTATTGGGCAAACGCGAGACAGACATTTACGGTAACGAAACTTTGGAGAAGATAAACGAAGATATCACCAAAATGGCCGCTGAAGACGGTTTTGAGATCGAGTTCTTCCAATCCAATCACGAGGGAGATCTGGTGGATAAGATCGGTTCGACCGACGCGAAAGGTATTATGATCAACCCGGCCGCGTACACGCATACAAGTGTGGCCATATGTGACGCTATCAGCGCTAAGAACATACCGGCCGTTGAAGTCCACCTTTCTAACATTTATGCAAGGGAGGAGTTCCGCCATAAATCTCTTATTGCGCCGGTAGTGAACGGGCAGATAACCGGATTCGGTAAAGATAGTTATTTTCTGGGACTGAAGGCCCTGATAGGGATAATCAATGCGTAGGATACGTGATCAAAGGAATGGATTCATCCGTAGACTGAAAAGGAAGGTCGGGAACACCGGGCTTGATGCGTTCCTACTTGTCGATGAAAAGGATATACAATATCTGACCGGATTTTATTCTGCCGGGGCTAAATTGCTCGTTCCGGCCGGGAAAAAGCCTGTATATTTCATAGATACCATGAACTACAACCTATGTTCCACGAAGCTCAGCAAAAGTGGCGTCGGTGAAATTATTCAGGGACGGGTGATGGATAGTCTGAAGCATTATATCAAGGCGAACAAGATCAGGAAAATAGGTCTTAACGAAAGATCCATCTCCGCCTTTGAATACAGGCGCCTTCTTTCGGGCATCAGGTGCCGGCTGGTGCATTTACCGTTACTTATGGAGTCGTTACGCCAGATAAAGATCGGAGATGAGATAAAGACAATCAGAAAGGCCGCCGGTAAGACCGTAAAGATATGGAAAGAGGTCAAAAAGAACATAGAGCCCGGCATGAGCGAAAAAGATATCAGGGATATGGTGGATGTCCTTGTTAGAGCGTTGGGTTTTGAAAATTCATTCCCCACAATAGTTGCTACCGGTACGAATACCGCTTATCCTCATGCGATAGCGGGCGGTAAACGTTTCAAAAGCGGGCAGCACCTCCTGGTGGATTTAGGTATCCTCTTGGATGGCTATTGTTCTGACTTGACAAGAACATACTCCAAAGGTAGAATAAACCGAAAAATTGCGGATTTCGGGAAACTGGTCCTTCAGGCCCAGGATAAGGCCATAAAGGCGATAAAACCAGGAGTTGCTATTTGTTCGGTGGTCAGGGCAGTTAATGATTTTTTTATTAATAATAACGCGGGTGAATTCGTCCTTCACGGTCTGGGACATGGGATAGGTTTGAACGTGCATGAAAGACCTTTATTGCGTGCTGATAACACGGAACGGTTCAGGAAAGGGATGGTAATCACTGTTGAGCCGGGACTGTACATGCCTGGCCTGGGCGGCGTAAGGCATGAGGACATGGTCCTGGTCACTTCCAAAGGATGCGAGGTGTTAACAAAATGATAAAAGCAGTCAATCTCAGGCCGGGAAAGATCATAACCTTCAAGGGTGCGCTTCACGAGGTGGTCGAGTACCAGCATATCAAACCCGGGAAAGGCCCGGCTTTCGTCCGTGCTAAATTCAAGAACATCGATACGGGGGCGATTTTCCAGGAGACTCTCAGGCCGGATGATTCTTTCGAAGAGGCTTTTATTGAGCAGAAGAATATGCAGTACTTATACAAAGATGATATAGGGTACTGTTTTATGGATGAGGAGACCTTCGAGCAGGTTCACGTCTCTGAGGAACTTCTCGGAGAAAAGGCCGATTATTTGAAGGAGAACATGACCATAACGGCCAAGATACATGAAGGCAGGATAATGAGCATCGATCCTCCTCTGACGGTGATCCTTAAGGTCACTGAGACAGATCCGGGATTTAAGGGGGATACGGTAAGCGGTGCGACAAAGCCAGCAACACTTGAGACGGGAAAAGTGGTAAAAGTACCTTTGTTCGTCGAGAAAGGACAAAACATCAAGGTGGACACGCGTACTGGGGAGTACATAGAAAGAGCTTAGTTTTATCGCGCAAAACGGGAGAGGATATGAATATCAAGAAGATCAAGGAACTTGTGGAGCTGATGAATGATAATGATCTCACCCAGATCGAGATCGAACAGGAGGGGACAAAAGTAAAACTCACCAAAAAAGGAGAAGGCGTTATCGAAAAAACGGTTTCGCCTGTCGCGGCGCCGCAGGCGCCTTCTGCCGCTGTACCCGCGGCCGAAGGGGGTGTCGCTGAAAAAACCGCCCCGCCCCAGAAGACCGGTAAGGAGGTCACATCTCCGATGGTAGGCACGTTTTACAAGTCTCCTTCCCCTGATGCTGATGCCTATGTGAAAGTAGGTGACACTATCCAGAAAGGGGATGTGCTTTGCATAGTGGAAGCCATGAAGCTGATGAACGAGGTCAAAGCCGAATTCGGGGGCAAAGTGATCGAGATCTGCGTGGAGAACGCCGAACCGGTTGAGTTCGGGCAACCTCTTTTTATTATTGAATAATTGCAAAAAAACGAAAGCGGGATATGTTTACAAGAATTCTGATAGCCAATAGAGGGGAAATAGCTCTGAGGATAATACGTGCCTGTAAGGAGATGGGGATAAAGACCGTTGCCGTCTACTCGACCGCGGATGCATCTTCGCTACATGCTCGCCTGGCTGACGAAGCGGTGTGCATCGGCAAGGCGATGCCGTCATCTAGCTATTTGAACATACCCTCGATCATCAGTGCCGCCGAGGTAACTGACGTAGAGGCCGTGCACCCGGGATACGGGTTTCTCGCCGAGGACGCGCATTTTGCCGAAATATGCGAATCCTGCCAGATCAAGTTCATCGGGCCCACCCCTGAGAATATGCGTCTTATGGGGGATAAGATGACCGCCAAGGAAACAATGAAAAAGGCCGGTATACCGGTGATACCCGGTTCCGAGGGTGTTCTGAAGACAAAGGAGGACGCTCTTAAAGAAGCCAAACGCATAGGTTACCCCGTTATCATAAAGGCATCCGCGGGAGGTGGCGGCAAGGGAATGAGGGTCTGCCATAACGATGTAAGGCTCGTCAGCGCGTTTCTCACCGCTCAGAGCGAAGCAGAGGCGGCGTTCGGCAATCCCGCGGTATACATGGAGAAGTACATAGAGGCCCCGCGCCATATAGAATTCCAAATACTCGCCGATGAAAAAGGCAATGTGATCCATCTCGGTGAAAGGGACTGTACTATCCAGCGAAGGCACCAGAAACTGATAGAGGAAGCGCCTTCACCAGTGCTGAACGAGGACATGCGTAAAAAAATGGGCGAGGCGGCGGTCAATGGAGCAAAGGCGGTTAATTACCGTGGTGCGGGTACTATAGAATTCCTTGTGGACGGGGATGACTTCTATTTCATGGAGATGAATACCAGGATACAGGTTGAACACCCTGTCACTGAAATGGTCACCGGTGTGGATCTTATCAAGGAACAGATAAAGGTAGCTGCCGGTCAGAAGCTTTCGTTAAAACAGGAAGACGTCAGGATTACCGGACATGCGATAGAATGCCGCATCAACGCGGAAGACCCCGATCACGATTTTCGTCCTTCACCCGGAAAACTTGCCGCTCTGCATATTCCCGGGGGACTTGGTGTTCGCGTGGATACGCATGTTTATGCCGGCTATGAGATACCCCCATTTTATGATTCGATGATAGCCAAGCTCATAACTTACGGCAGAGACCGGGATCAGGCCATAACGACGATGCATCGTGCTCTGGATGAGTTCCTGATAGAGCCGATAAAGACAACTGTTGGTTTCCACAAAAAGGTAATGACTGATTCTGATTTCCAGAACGGCGATGTTTCCACGCATTTCGTGGAAAAATATTTTCCAAAGGAAGAGAAGTAGCTGTATAAACCGCAATAGTGATCCGTGCCAGGCGCGGAGAAGGAGGGTCCATGAATTTTTTCAGAAGGATCGGAATGCTGGTATTCATGGTGATGATGTTTTGCGTCGGGGCGGTATTGATAACGGTCTCCCTGAACATAGTGACCCCAGAGCAATGGTCCGATATGGTGGCCGCGGTCAACGATGACATTACTGTCCGGGCTTCGGTAGCTGCGGTGGGCGCGCTTTTTTTGCTTATAGGTCTTGTGGCGCCATATCGCCAGTCGAAATCAATGAAAAGAAGCCGCGTGCTTTCGTTCCAGAACCCTGACGGCGAGGTCACGGTTTCTCTGAACGCCATTGAAGAATACATTCATAAGGTGGCCAAAAGCATTCCCGGGATAAAGGATGTGCGCTCAAAGGTAGATATAAGCAAGAAAGGTATTGAGATAATAACCGATGTAACTCTTTCGGCGGGGTCGAACATACCCCAGGTGACCGAGGCGATACAGATGGAGGTGCGTGACAAGGTGCAGGGTATGCTCGGCATAGAAGAGAAGGTAAATGTTAAGATGCATATCAAGAAAGTGATGACAAAATCCGGTTATCCGGAAGATGTAGCGCCTTCCGATGCGCAGGAAGAAGCCCACATACCCTTCAGAGAATAGACGCGGAGGACCATGATAGAGACTGCAAGAGAGATATTCAATGACAGTATTCAGAGCAAACAGAGATTCATCTCCGGGGAGAAGAACCTCCAGGCGGTGGTCTCGGCGGCCAATATCATCACAGAAAGCATCAAAAAAGGCGGAAAAGTCCTTGTTTTCGGTAATGGGGGCAGTGCTGCTGACAGCCAGCATCTTGCCGCTGAGCTTGTGGTGAGGTTCGAGAAAGAAAGAAAAGCCATTCCGGCTGTGGCTCTCACCACTGATACCTCAATATTGACAGCAGTTTCCAACGATTACGATTTTAACAGGGCGTTCAGCCGACAGGTCGAGGCTCTTGCTTCAGATGAAGATGTTGTAGTTGCCATTTCGACCAGCGGCAACTCTCTTAACGTGCTGGAAGGGGTTAAAACCTCTAAATCCAAGGAATTGCCGGTCATCGTGCTTGCGGGAAAGGACGGAGGCAAGCTCGCACCGTTAGGGGATATTGCGATAATAGCTTCCTCCGACAATACTGCCCGGATCCAGGAGATCCACGTGACTGTCATTCATATCATCTGTAAACTTGTCGAAGACGCTTTCGCCTGACCCTAATATTTACGATATGGTGGATAATTCTAAGATCAAGACATGGGATGAACTTATATCCGTAATAGAACACCAAAGGTCTTCCTGCAGGAAAATCGGATTCACCAATGGCTGCTTTGATATAATCCATCTGGGTCATGTAAGATATCTCTCCGAGGCCAAGTCGCTCTGCGACAATCTGGTTGTGGGCGTAAACAGCGATGCGTCCGTCAAGCGCATAAAAGGATCCTCCAGGCCCGTTAACACTGAGTGGGTACGGATGGAGGTCCTTGCGGCACTTGAGTGCGTGGACTATGTTGTCATGTTCGAGGAGGATACTCCGGAAGAGCTTATAAAGTTGGTAAATCCCCATGTCCTCATAAAGGGTGGTGACTGGAAAGAGGAGGACATAGTGGGAGCCGGTTACGTAAAAAAGAACGGGGGCTCGGTAAAGGTCATACCATACCTTGAAGGGTTTTCCACAACGAATATCATCGAAAGGATGAAAGAACTGCAGGATGGATAAGGGAGTATACAGGATTATCGATGCTAATTTGAACAGGGTGATGGAGGGCATACGCGTCTGTGAAGATATTATACGGTTCGCCTCCGATAACCAGAAACTCACCGCCCGGCTCAAGGACCTGAGGCATGAGGTATTCGATTCAATAAGGGACTTGCGTAAAGAGCACCTTGAAGAACTGGTGGATGCCCGAAATCTCAATGACGTAGGCATTAAATCCAATGCTTCGGAGAAGAACAGGGAAAGCCTTGTTGACCTTTTTCTGGCAAACACCCAGAGGGGGAAGGAATCCCTGCGGGTTCTTGAGGAAGTTCTTAAGCTTTTTGACGGTGAACTTTCCCAGAAATACAAGAAGCTGCGGTTCAAGCTTTACGGAATAGAAAAATCAGCGGTAAAGGACCTGGAAGGAATCGATTTGTGATCATGATCAAAGTGAAAGAACCCCTCATAAAAAAAGCGGCCGGTGGTGAAGACGCCAGCCTTTTCGAAATAGTGGAAGGCCTTGAGAAGGGCCTGGTAGTGGTCCCATCGAACAAGAAGCGGAGGATTGGCAAACCTTGTGCTATCGGCAGGGGAATGAAAACCAAGGTAAATGCCAATCTCGGCCTCTCTCCCGGTCACTCTGACATCGGTAAAGAGATGAAAAAAATGAAGGTCGCGGTAGAGACAGGAGCCGACGCCGTGATGGACCTCTCCACGGGGCCCCTGCTAGGTAAATTGCGCAGGAAAATACTTGATGAGTGTCCCGTTCCGGTGGGTACCGTACCCGTTTACGAGGTCGCCTCTTCACGGGGAGATATGGCTGCTGCGGATGAACAGGAATTTATCGATGTTCTCATCCGGCAGGCCGAAGAAGGGGTGGATTTTTTCACGATACATTCGGGCATTACTCTAGAAGCTACCCGCCTCATGGAAAAGAAGCCACGCGTCATGAATATTGTAAGCCGCGGCGGGGCTCTTCTGGCTTCATGGATGCTGAAGAACCAGAGAGAGAACCCGTTTCTGTCGAGATTTGACGAAGTTCTGAAGATAGCGAAAAAACACAATATAACCTTAAGTTTGGGCGACAGCCTAAGGCCCGGGACCATCTGCGACGCTACGGACCGTTTCCAGATAGGAGAGCTTTTTGTGCTGGGTGAGCAGCAGCAGGAGGCTTTTGGCGCGGGGGTGCAGGTCATGATAGAAGGGCCGGGGCATGTGCCGATGGATCAGATAGAAGCGAACGTCAAGCTCCAGAAGACCGTTTGCCATGGCGCACCGTTTTACGTGCTGGGACCGCTGGTGACCGATTCAGCTCCCGGGTATGACCATATAGTCGGCGCCATAGGCGGAGCGATCGCGGCCTGGCACGGAGCTGATTTTCTGTGTTATGTGACCCCGGCCGAGCATGTGAGACTACCCATGGAGGAGGACGTGCGTCAGGGAGTTATCGCTTCAAAAATAGCGGCGCATGCCGCTGACATAGTAAAGGGCATACCCTCCGCGTACGCACGGGACAGGCAAATATCCCAGGCGCGCTCAGAACGTGACTGGAAAAAACAGTTCGCTCTTTCGCTTGATCCTGTTGATCCCCAGATCAGACGTAAAGCGGACAAACCTAAGGAAAAGGACGTCTGCAGCATGTGCGAGGATTATTGTTCAATAAAGATCATGGAAAAAAGCCTGAAACAGAAAAAGAAGTAAAATGAAACTTACAGTTATCGGATCGACCGCATTGGACAGCATTGAAACCCCTTTCGGTAAAAAGGAAGAGATACTGGGAGGGTCTGCCACATACGCTTCCATAAGTGCTTCTTTTTACACCCCTGTCAACCTTATAAGCGTTGTGGGCTCGGATTTTCCGCAGAAATATATCAGGCTTTTCAAGAAGAGGAATATCGACATAACCGGATTGGAGAAAAAAAGGGGGAAGACCTTCAGGTGGAAGGCGAAATACCGTTATGACATGAACTATGCCGAGACGCTCGATACGCGGCTTGGCGTTTTTGATGATTTCAGGCCGGTGATACCCAAGAATGTCAGCTCAAAGTGCAATCTTTTACTTGCGAATATCGATCCTGAATTGCAGAGCTACATCTTTCACCAGATAAATCCCACGGGTTTGGTGGCGTGTGATACTATGAATCTCTGGATCGAGAACAGCAGAAAGTCTTTGCTGAAACTGCTCGGAAAAGTGGACCTTTTCCTTTTGAACGATGCTGAAGCGCGTCAGATCTCAGGTGAGACCAATCTGATTGAAGCTGCCAGGTTCATAGCCTCCAAAGGCACGAAGATGATCGTTATCAAAAAAGGTGAACACGGGGCGCTTTTCTTTTCAGAGGGGCTTCGCTTTATGGTCCCCGCATATCTTCTGGAGACGATCAAGGACCCGACAGGCGCAGGCGATACCTTTGCAGGTGGGATGCTGGGTTATATATCCAAGCATTCCAGAATCACCGATAAGGTCTTGAGAAGGGCACTTGTATATGGTAGTATAATGGCATCTTTCGCGGTTGAAAGATTTTCCGCTGACGGTCTTTTGAAGACCAAGCCCGCTGACGTGCAGCGCAGGATAAGACACTTTGAAAAATTGACCAGGTTTTAGCGAGTGTAGTACAATGGCAGTACACCAGCTTCCCAAGCTGGCTACGGGGGTTCGATTCCCCTCACTCGCTCCAGATATAAGCCCCTTGGAGACACTTCAAGGGGCTTTTTTTCTATGACTATTGTGATTTCTCCGGCAAGTAAATATTGCAAAAAGTAGGAAACTTGAGCGGATTTTGCGGGTATACTTGATATTGTAAGGGGATTTTTGGGAATATTTAACAATAGGAGGGGAAAAATGAAGACTATTATAGTTATCTCCATCATTATCAGCTTCAGTTGTGTATTGAATTTTGCGGTGATAGCCGAAGAAGCGGATAACCCGGTTACAAATGTAATCTCAGGTTCTGTGAAAACCGTAGGCAAAGCTGCCGAAGGGACCGCTAAAACAGTTGCTTCTCCTGTGGAAGCGATGGGTAAAAGCATGCAGGGAAAGGAGACCCCGGATAAAATAATAACTTCTCCTGTTGAAAAAGGCGGTGAAACAGTGTATGATGCTACTCGAGATACGGGAAAGACCGTAACCGGTCAGAAAGTCGAATGAACCTGACCGGAAAACAGGAAGGAGAGTACCATGAAAAGAGGTTTGATCTTTTGTTTAGTAGTGGCTGTTCTGTGCGCATATTCATTGCCGGTGATGGCTCAGGATAAGGCGGATGATCCGGTAGAGTATACTGGCAACGTAGTAACAGGCAGCGTAAACACAGTGGGTAAAGCCACTCAAGGCACTGCTGAAACGGCCGTAAGCCCGATCGTTGCGTTTTGGAACGCTATTACCGGTAAGGACAAACCGGAAAAAATAGTTACTGATCCGGTAAATAAAGGCGGAAAGACGATACACGACGCTACTGTAAATACAGGCAAGACCGTAACAGGTCGAAAACAGTAAATCACTCTCAAGACTGATTGTCCGAAAACCGGGGATCAAATTATCAAGATCCCCGGTTTTTTATTTATCCAGCACTTTTGCTTTGGGATTTGTCACACATGCCCACATCAGGTATATTCATTTATATGAATAAGAACTTATTTAGGACCTTTTTGTTATCTATTCTAGTGATTATGATTCTCGCCTCGACCGCAGAGGCTCTGCAGTGGCACAGAGATCTGGATAGAGCGATCAAAAAAGCGAGCGCGAGCGGTAAGCCCGTTCTTGTTGATTTTTATACCGATTGGTGCGGGTGGTGTAAGAAGATGGACAGGGATACTTATTCCAATGGAGCTGTTCAAAAGGAGGCAGATAATTTTATTTGCGTCAAGGTGGACGGCAGCAGGCATAGGGGCCTTGTAAGGAAATACAATATTAAAGCCTATCCGACCACGCTTTTTCTTAACGGCAGAGGTATTCCCATCGAAAGAATACGCGGATACCTTCCGCCGGATTCTATGCTTACGAAGATGAGAGCGATCAGGTCACGTTATAAATCATCTACAAAAGACAAGGCCCCCAGCTCTAACGGTGGATACAGGCTCTCCGGTATAATATTTTCACAGGATAATGCTAAAGCTATCATTAACAATGAGATAGCCGGTGTGGGCGATACGGTCGGGGGAGCGAAGATCACCGAGATAACCCAATATAGTGTGACTTTATCGAGTGATAAAGGCAAAGTCGTGCTCGAGCTTGAGTAGCTTGCAACGGGGTTGAATAACATTATAATTAATTTTATGGGATGTGAAAGCGGGGCTGTTGCATGAAAGATTTCAGGGAGATAATCCCAATAGTTATCAAGGAGCTTGCCTTTTTGACCATGTTCGTGGTTTTTCTGTACGTTACCATCCTGTTCGGGGTCGTTCTTTTCAAGATTACCGGAATAGAACTTACCAGGGAACATGCCAGAACACTTCAGCTTTATGTATCTATTGGGTTCCTGGTCCTTTATCTGCTCTGCCAGGGGAATAAGCTCTTTCAGTGGATCAGAAAGAATGTGTATCCATGGTAGAAGGTTCCGAGAAAGCTGATCGATGTTAAGGGATGTTATCAGATTTATTTTCAGGGAGATCATTGTACTGGTTTGTTTTGTTGCCGTGCTTTATGCGTTTCTTTTTTTGAGAAGTGCGGTATTCAAGTTTTCGGGAATAGAATTGACGCCGACGGAAGACGTTTCCGGTGAAATAGCCATTTCTTTTATATTCGTGTTCTTGTACGTTCTGTATCTGATCGGAAGGTTCATTCACTGGCATATCAAGGGTTAGTGATCGAGTCGTTCATTAGCGGCGGGGAGGAGAATATATGGGCAGAAAAGGCGCTTTTTTCTATCTTCTCGTTAGCCTTCTTTTCATCCTTTTTGCATATCCTCTTTTCGAAATAGGGGTATGGTCAGGCAAGCTACTTGCTTTATTTTTCACCATAGTCCTTGTCGCCGGTGTTTACGTGGCCAGCGGAGGCGACAGAAGGCGATTGACAATATCCATTTTCCTGGCGGTACCTTCTGTATTAGTTCTCTGGGTGGATCAGATGATCCCCGAAGGCACGGTTCTCAGGGGCTGGTTCGATATTGCTACTTATTCGCTCATAATATTGTTCGTTTTCTATACGATCTTCTGCGTGCTTCTCCATCTGATGAAAGCCAGGAAAGTAACGGCAGATATCCTTGCGGGAGCAGCATGCGTTTACCTCATGTTGGGTTTCGGATGGAGCCTTCTGTACACTATAGTGGAAAGAACTAAGCCGGGTTCATTCAAGATAAGCGATCAATTGCTGCACACTTACCAGAGGAGCTGGTCCATGTTCAATTATTACAGTTTCGGCACTCTCACCACTCTTGGGTACGGGGACATAACACCTGTTAACATACGCGCCCAGTCCCTGGCGATACTGGAAGCGGTAACAGGTGTTTTATTCACGGCACTGCTTATTTCAAGGCTTGTCGGGATGTATCTTCATCAATTGAACGAGAATAACGGGGTTTGAACCCTCGGGGGGCGTACGTGGCCGGGAAAAAAGTATATAAAGCTATCGTCGAAGCGGTAGAACAGGGAAGACTGAAGGAACCCTTCACGGAGGATGATTTCAGGAAAGCCTGTCCCGGTTTCGGTGACGGCACATATTATGCGTATCTATACAAGCACAGGAAGGGTAACCCCGGCGGGCATGACGAATTTTTCAGGCGTGTTTCTGCGCGCACCTTCAAACTGATCAGACCTGTTAAAAAGGCGCAGTTCCCCGCTCGGCCATGATAAATCCGGTGAATGATGAGGAATTTCCAGGATAAAAAGATAAGGATCAGTAAATTCCTCTCGTATGTTCTCAGGCATGATCCCGGTAAGTATCATCTCCAGCCGGGCAAAAACGGTTTCGTGAGCCTTACGGAAATCCTGAACTTGTTGAAAAAAAGGCATAAGGGTTTTACCGGCGAGGAGCTCCTCGAACTTGTTGAAAGCGATCCCAAAGGCCGTTTCGAGATCAAAGAAAGAAGGATCCGTGCCAGATACGGCCACTCATATGATGTTCTGCCGACTGGTGAACAGACAGACCCCCCCGAAGCTCTTTTTCATGGAACTTCCAGGCAGAACGCGAACAAGATACTAGCCTCTGGCCTTCATCCGATGGGACGCAAATACGTGCATCTCAGCCTTTCATCCAGTGACGCCTATGCGGTCGGGAACAGGCATGATCCTGAACCGGTGGTTCTCCGGATATTGTCGGCCAGGGCCGCAGAAGAGGGCATAAAGTTCTACAAAGCCGGGAGCGTGTTTCTTGTTGATCATGTGCCGGCGGAGTTTATCGAAGAAAGCGGAGAGGGTTAAGAACTTACTTTTCCATTCGTTCCGCAAAAATATTCTCCACGGCCCTTGTTTCATGGGGGTTACAGGCTCAACTGTAACGTGCGATAATTTAAGGGGCTTAGTCAAGGACTTTTTTCATTTTTTGATCACGTCACGAAATTAAAAATATTTTTCAACGGTTGACAACCATCGCTAAAGATTTATAATAATTGTCGCGCCTTGATTGGCGGGACAATATTTTTTTTATTATATTTTATAAGCGGGACGGGTAGACATTCGAATTCAATGCCTGCTCTTGGCCTGTTCAATTCATCCTCATTTTTTAGTTATGTTTATTGAGCCTGTCTTCGGCAAGAAATTTTTTGGAAGAGAAGAAGTTCTGGCAACGCTTCACAAGCGAGTCACGGCTCTTAAAGGCGGTTACCGCCAGAACTTGGCTCTTACCGGCCCCATGCTCGCGGGAAAATCCTCAGTACTCCGGCATTTTCTCATGAACGTCGAGGATTCAGAGATAATCCCTCTTTACATCGAGATGGGGGAGGAGGATTTCAATAATTTCTGCATGCGTTTCATGGGATCTTTGTTTTACCAATACCTTAAATCGATCGGTGAAAGGCCCAATGAGGATTTCAAGAAACTCAAGAAGTCATGCCGCCGCCTGATCCCCAGGACCGTCGGGTCTGCCGAGCAGGTTATGAAGGCCCTCAAACAGCGCAAAACGAACATGGCTTATGAAAGGGTGCTTGCCCTGACCTCGGTTTTCAAGGAGGAGACCGGCAAGAGCTGTCTGGTCATTCTGGATGAATTCCATAACCTTTCGAATTTTTCCTTAAGAAGGCCCTTCCAGACTTTCGGGAAATTCATCATGGTCCAGAAAAATACCATGTATATAGTCTCCAGCTCCCAGAAGAGTCTTCTTAAAGAGATACTTTCCGATAAACTATCCCTTCTTTTCGGCAACTTCGAAATACTTGAGGTCAATGGTTTCGATAATCAGACGGCGCGGTCCTTTATCTCCGACAAGATTGAGGATGTTGACAAGGCTTCTTATGAGAATATCCGCAACTATCTTATCCAGATATCACAGGGCAGTCCTTTCTATCTTGAAACACTGGCCAATAAGTTTTCCGAGGTAATGAAGCGGAATAAGGAGAATGCCGACGCCAAGGAGCATCTTTTGGACACTTTTGCGGAACTTCTGTATGAATCCAGCGGAATACTGAACCAGTATTTCTCCAACAGCGTGAATTTCTTCCTTGAGAAAAAATCCCGAAGGAAGTTCATACCGCTTCTTATCGCGCTTGCAAGGGGTAACAGTACCACCAAGGCTATCCAGGATGACCTGGGCAGGACGGACAAGGATCTGGGCAGGAAACTCCAGAAACTGCAGGACATGGACCTGGTATACAATAGCGGTATCTTCTATAAGATCGATGACAAGCTCTTCGAGTACTGGTTAAGATGCGTTTACAGCATGAAAACCCGCACGGTAGTTGATGATTTGGATATAAAATACCTGGAATTCAAGCGTATGTTCGAGGAGGACTACAGCCGTTATTGCAGGTTCAGCTCCAAGAGCATAGTTGATGTTATATCCGAACTGTTCTCGAGTTTCTCCGGTGAAAAGGCGAAAGTCAGCATAAAAGACAGGGTCCTTCCGAAATTCGAAAAAGTGGAGGTTCAGTCTTTCGGAGAAAATGTTTTTCAGATAAGCGGTACCGTCAAAACAAAAAAATGGGTATGCCATGTCAAAACGGGCGACATCACCGAAGAGTACGATATTTATAACTTGAACGACGTCCGTTTCAAGGGTGAAAGATCCAAGGTAATACGGAAGATATTCATATCCCTGAAGGGTATTGAACAGAACGCGTTCCTGCTGGCGAAAGAACAGAATATCTGGGTATGGGATATTCAGCAGCTTAATAAGATACTGCGTTTGTACGGCAAATTTGAGCTGGTATTATGAAAATTGGCGTTATAGCCGACACACATATTCCCGTTTCCGCCAAAAAACTTCCCCCACAGGTTTATGAGAATTTCAAGGGATGCGACCTGATAATCCATGCGGGTGACCTTGTCAGCCTGTCAGTATTGACCGAACTTGAGAAAATTGCCGAGACAAAGGCCGTCAGAGGCAACATGGACGGGCATGAGGTGCGGGAGAAACTTCCCGAAAAATTATTTTTCGAGTTTGCCGGAAAGAAGATCGGTGTCATGCACGGCCGCGGTCCGGCTATGAAGGTGTGGCAGATAGTCAGGGAGGCTTTCGGCAAGAAGGCCGATATAATCATATTCGGACATTCCCATAATCCGCGCAACGAGAGAAAGGGCGGAGTTCTTCTGTTTAATCCCGGAAGCCCTACAGATACGGTCTTTTCCCCTTATCGTTCGATAGGCATAATAGAAATAGAAGGGGATGATATCCGTTCTGAGATAATCAAGATAGACGGTTGAATTACTTGTTCCCATGGTTTGGCTTGAATTTATATTCTGCGGCTCGATCCTGACCTTCTTTGCCTATAACCTCTGTAAAGAAGGCGTTGTCCTTTCGGAAAAGACCAATATCGAAAAAGGACTTATCGGCATGCTCTTTCTTGCCATCGCGACATCCTTTCCCGAGATAGTCACTTCCGCCGCCGCGATATTCACCCTGGGGCGGATAGGACTAGGATACGGTGACATTATCGGTTCGGTAATGGTTAACCTGATGATACTCCTGGCGCTTGATTTCGCCATCGGAAAAGGCAGGATACTTCTTTGCGTCTCCCGAGTGAATAAGATGACCGGGGTCTTTGTATTCGTGGCGGGACTTATTATCATGCTGGTCGCGCTGATCCGGTTTGCGGGTGTAGATTTTCCCTCGATCGGCAGGTTCGGCCTGGAGAACCTATTTGTTGTGGCGATATATCTTATCGCGCTCGGGGTGATAAGGCGAAGCGGCAGGCCCCCGGAACATCATATCTTTCCGGAGGTCAGGGAATCCTTCTGGCAGATATGGGGCAAATTCATATTTTTCCTTCTTACGGTAATGGTGCTGGGTGTCTGGATGGCAAAGTCGGGGGAGAAGATAGTGGTGGAAACGGGGCTGTCCCAGACCTTTACCGGCACGCTGCTGCTCGGGCTGGCTACTTCGCTGCCTGAAATAATCGTATCTTTTACCGCATTAAGGGCTTCATCCATAGACATGGCCGTGGGCAATATACTCGGCAGCAACCTTTTCGATCTTTGCATTATACCGCTCCTTGACCTTTTGACCGAAAGGCCTATACTTGGTATGCTCACAGGGGGACAGGTCCTTGCCACCATTTTCGCGGTCTTACTCTGCGGTATTACCGCAGCCGGCCTGTATATCCGCAAAGAGACCACAAGCAGGGTGAACCCGGACACCGGACTTATTTTTATTGTAGGTTTACTCGGCTTTGTGATATTATACTTTGTAAAATAAATAACAGTTACTGTCTCAAAAAAACTGGCTGTATGACTGATACTATTCTGACCCGAGAAAAAATAGAAGAAAAAGAGCACGATTGGCTCGCTTCCTACGCGATGAAAAGTTCCGCATCCGGGGGCCGCCAATATAAAGAGAAAGAACACCCCTACCGCACGGTCTACCAGAGGGACAAGGACAGGATCATTTACTCGACCGCGTTCCGCAGGCTCGAATACAAGACACAGGTTTTCGTTAACCACGAGGGAGATTATTACAGGACACGTCTTACGCATACTCTGGAAGTAGCTCAGATCGCAAGGACGTTCGCGCGAAGCTTGCGCCTGAACGAAGATCTTGTTGAGGCCATTGCCCTGGCGCATGATCTGGGGCACACACCTTTCGGACATGCGGGTGAAGATACCCTTAACGAGATTCTCAAGGAACACGGGGGTTTCGATCACAATACGCACGGTTTGCGCGTGGTGGATGAGCTGGAGAAGAGATATCCGGAATTTCCGGGATTGAATCTGACCCAGGAAGTCCGCAGGGGCATTATGCGACATTCCACTCCTTATGACACTTATAGATCCGGCCAGGTCAACATCGAAGGTCCATGGCTCCTTGAGATACAGGTGGTCGACATAGCTGATGAAATAGCGTACGACAACCACGATCTTGATGACGGCCTCAAGAGCGGTCTTCTGAGCGAAGAGGATATGGCTGGATTGGCTCTTTGGGAAGAGGCTGTTTCCTCGGTCAGAAAATACGGAAAAGGCCTTGATGAACAGACTGAAAGATCGCAGATAGTAAGACACCTGATAAACCTGCAGGTTTCCGATGCGGTCAAAAGTACAATGGAGAGGATTCGATCTCTCGGGATAAAAAGCGTGGAAGACATCGACGGTCAGAAAAAGAAAATTGTTGATTTTTCTCCTGAGGTGTCGGTTAACAGGGCCCCTTTCCGCGAGGTCCTACTCAACAAGCTCTACAGGAATTACAGGGTGGTACGGATGTCCAACAAAGCCTCCCGTTTCCTTAAGGCCCTGTTCCATGCATACAATGACAATCCGCAGCAGCTCCCGCCGCAAGCGCAGGAGAAGATCGAAAAGATAGGCAAATATCAGGTTATCCGCGATTATATGGCCGGTATGACAGACAGGTACGCGCTGGATCAATACAAGAAATTTTTCGAGCCTTACGAAAGAGTGTGATTAGATAATGGAAAAATTGTTCGATAAGTTGAAAGAGAACTGGGATCTTAGGCGGGAGATCGACGCATTCACCAAGTACCTAAAGAATCCCGTATGGACGATCCTGCCACTTTTTTCCGGTGGCGTCAACGAGCTTAAGAACACCGAACTGGGCAAAAGCGTGAAAAGCTGCGTGAAAAACACTAGGACGCTTCAAAAAGAACTTAATAACATACTCAAGGTCATAAAAAAGTCAAAAAAAGACATGTCCCTTGAGAAGTTCAGATACGGAAAGATGCACGGGGTCTGTTATCCTCTTATGGCAGAAGAGGAGGTGATAGGCTTTATAATCCTTGCGGGTCTCAAAAAGCCGATGCCAAAGGACCTTCAGGTCATATTCACGTCCTTCACCGACGCGGTTATAAGAGAGAGTCAGAAGGAGATAGAGCTGGAAGAGATCAACAAGACCATAAGGCCAAGAGCCGTGGCTTTGTCAACGGTGCACACGGTACACAGGTTAATGTCCTCGACGCTTGATATCAACGAGCTGTTGCCGAGGATAGCCAGGCTTTCCCTGCAGGTGATCAGGTCTAACCGTTGTTCGATAAAACTGGTGGACAGGAAGAGGAAGGTGCTTTTGCCGGTGGCCACGGTGGACCTGCGCAAGGAAAAGACAAAGCTGAAGAAGGTGGTGATAGGCAAATACGCCCCCGGTAAAGCTGTCAAGCAGTGTATGTCCGTCCGGTCTGCGCGCTATCTGGCCACGCCCATGATAGACGAGGATGTTGTCGGTGTCATAACTCTTTATGACAAGCTCGATGGCAAGGAGTTCAGTGCTTTTGACGAAGAGATAATGAAGACCCTGGCCGAACAGGCGGCGATAGCCATTAAGAACGCTCAGCTTTTTCGTGAACAGGAAGACCTTACCATGAGCAGCATAAGGTGTATCGCTCATCTTATGGAATCCCGTCCGCATGGGACACATCGAGCCGAAGGGTCTTTCCTGAAACTGATCAATATCATCGGGCGCAAATATAACATGAACGAACTGGAAATTAAGCTTTTGCAATACGCGGCTATGCTGCATGACGCCGGCCAGATAAGTATTCCTGAAAAGGTGCTCATGAAAAGGGGAGAGTTGACGGGCAAGGAACTTGATATTATCAAGAAACATCCTTCTAGAGGTGCGAACATCCTCTCAAAGTTCAAGCCCTTGAAGCCGATCGTTCCGATCATTCTTTACCACCATGAGAATTATGACGGAAGCGGTTATCCTAAAGGCTTAAAGGGTGAGGAAATACCCCTGGCGGCACGTATACTTGCCGTTGTCAGCGCTTTTGAAGCGATGATAACGAAAAAGCCCTATCGAAGGGCCCTTTCGATAAGCGCTGCAGTCAAGGAAGTAAAACGCAACGCCGGCACGCAGTTCGATCCCGGGATAGTCGAGGTCTTTTGCGATGCTGTAAAACGCAAAGACGTCAAGAAGTTGCTGAAGAAAGAACTGGGAAAATCATAATGGAAAATACGCTCAAGGAACTTTTAGAAAAAAAGATCTACAGGGATATCCTCCGTTTCTTTTACAAGAACCAGAGGAGCGTCGATAGCGCTGAGGGGATAGCTGCCTGGGTTGGTAAAGACACCGATCAGGTGCAGGAGGCACTGGACCAATTGGTTGAAATTGGAGTGCTTAACCGGGATGCTGAGGGCTCGACACGGGGTTATTGCTATACCCGTGACGAAGATATAATGAACATTATCCAGGAATTGATGCCAGATGAAGATATTAAGTAGTCAAAAAGCTTCTGCCCGACTGGGATATCTGATCGTCCTGGCTTTTTTTGTTTTGCTCGCCGGAATCCTATACATCAACATTAACAGGGTCGCGACTCTTTGCATCAACGGCCTGACCGATTATGATCTGAATTACGGAAAATGGTCGGGGAATCTTCTGGGGCAGAGCCGGATAGAGGATATTGCGCTGGTTTCGCAAGAGGACGAACTTCTGGTAAAGGCACAGACGGTCCTAATGGATTTCAAAATGAAGGAATCCCTCAAGAGCATGCAACTGCGAATGGGTTGCGTGCTCCAGGATGTATCGTTTTCGTCAACTGAAGAGGCGGATAAATTAAAACCAGCCAGCGCCGATGATCCCCCGAAAGACCTCACCGAGTCCGTTTCAGATTCTCTGGCCGATCCTTTCGGTCCCGGCCAGAGGTACGACAATATATCCTTTCTGCTTGTTCTCGAATGCCAGAGGGTGACCCTGTATGATTTTCGGGCATACTCCGACCAGATCGAGATCCGGGCCAAGGAATTCACATCTACCATTAGATAAATAATTTACATGTCAATTAAACTCTTGCCTGTTAAATAAAAATCAGTATAATACTATCCTTGCTATTTAACGGCAATATGCTAAAATATAAGCCCAAATGACCGAAAAAGACTTCCAGAAGGATTTTTTTGAAGGGCAGGTATACGAAGAAAAAGGAAGAAAACCTCTTTTCCCGAGGCGGCACCCCGATCGTATATTCTTGCCCCATTTAAAGATACCGGTTGAATACGCTGTTATTATTTCTATCAGCGTGCTGGTTCTTATAATAATCGCATATGCTGCCGGGGTCGAAAGGGGCAAGAGGCTCATTGGTATAGCAGGTGATGTTCCGGAAAGCAAGGACTACGCGATGTCTTCTGTCGCGGCGCAGGAAGCTGGAGATAAACCGATCGCTGAGGAACAGACGGTTACGGTAGTTGAAACTCAGACGGAAGAAGAGGTGGAGGAGCTGAAGGAGAAGGAGCTCCCGGAAGAAGAGCCAGTACCGACCGAGCAGGATGAAAAGTATGACACAAAAAAATACGTTATCCAGCTTGCTTCTTTCAAGAACAGGGAGAATGCCGAAACAGAAGCTGAAAGGCTCCGCAGGAACGACATACAGGCGGGAATAAACAAAAAAGGCTCCTGGTACCAGGTTTACGCATCTGGGTACGCTACTATCGAGGACGCAAGGGAAGCCAAAAGGCTCTTGAGCGCAGACTATAAGGACTGTTACATAAGACGTTTAAAATAAGATCCCGATCATCGGGAAGAATAAATCCAAGGAGGAGAAACAGATGTCACAACATCCAAGTTTAAAAGGAGGCAAGGGCGAAGGTGCTTTTCGTTCCGTTCTGAAAAGATACGAAAAGATCAAAGAACTTTCCGATAAGGATAAGTGGGACGAGGAAAAGGACTCGATCTACGGCCTGCCAAAGGTAAAACGCATAAAGTTCAAGGTTAAAAAGGCCAAGGGGCCTGCCGAAGAAAAACCTGAAGAAGCCGAGGCCGCAGCAGCAGAAGGGGTGCCTGCTCCAGGTGCAGCTGCCGAAAAGGGTGCTGGCGAGAAGAAGCCCCAAGCCGAAGCAAAAAAAGAAGAGAAAAAATAACGGGGGCCCATATGGTGCTTTACGAAGATTTCAAAAAACTTGATATTCGTGTTGCCAGGGTGATAGAGGTCAAGGAGCATCCCGACGCCGATAAGCTTTACGTACTTTCGATCGATACGGGATGTGCAACAAAGCAGATCGTAGCGGGCTTGCGTTCAGAGTATTCGGCGGAGGATCTGGTGGGCAAAAAGGTTATCGTCATTGATAACCTTGAGAGTGCGACCATAAGGGGCGAGGAGTCCAACGGAATGCTGCTTGCCGCCAGCGATGACGGCAAGCCAGTGCTGCTTGTGCCTGAACGTGATGTCCCTGAAGGCTCGCCGATATCATAGGATTCGGAGGTATGGGTTGCAGATTAAAAAGAGGCAGAGAATTTTCATCTCTGCCTCTTTGATTTATCCTGGAGGAGACATATATTTCATGAAAAAAAGCGTTACATCCCGCGAGATGTCCGAAATAGACAGAAAAGCCCGGGAGGAATACGGCATCACGCAGTCTTTTCTCATGGAGAACGCCGGGCGTTCTGTCGCCGAGGAGGTTCTGGCCGATAATTATCCAACAGGCTCCCGGAAAATAGCGCTGCTTTGTGGTAAGGGTAACAATGGAGGGGACGGTTTTGTCGCTGCCAGGTATCTGACCGAAAAAATCCCAGGCGAACTTACCGTTTACATTACAGATAGATCATCCGTCAAAGAGGGGGCGGCACTTGATAATCTGAAGAAGATCCTTGACATGGGGATTAGCGTAAAACCATTTGATAAGTTCATTGTTGCGGACAACAGTCCTACTATTGTGGTCGATTCGATATTCGGTACGGGATTCAAAGGGGACCTGCGTCCGGAAATAAGGAAAGTCTCTGAAATGGTGAATAATGGTCCGGTTAAAGTATATGCTGTAGATGTTCCTTCCGGACTGGATGCCACTACAGGTAAGGCCGCTTCGGGTTGTTTCCGGGCGGATAAGACCGTCACCTTCGGTCTCGCCAAGAAGGGGTTCTTTCTCCAGGATGGTCCTGAAGTTTGCGGGCAGGTGGTCGTCAAGGATATAGGTTTTCCCCAGAGTCTTCTCCGGGAGTACATATCCTGATTTTTGCCTTTTGATGTTTTATGTGTTATATTTGACGGGACCATGAAGAAAATCAGACTTGACCTTGCGGAAAAAAGCTACGATATACTTATAGGTTCCGGTGCCGCCGGAAAGCTGCCGGAACTATTACGTTCCTATAACCACACCGGCCCGGTAGTGGTCGTGACTGATAATAAGGTCAAGTCCAAAACCTCCGCGTTAATAAACCCGGTACTGAAGAGAGTCAAGAACCAGCTTGTCACCATATCCGTTCCGGCTACCGAAAGATCAAAATCGATCTCCATTTTTCGGGATTCTGTCCAGAAAATAAGCAAAAAGACCAGAACTCACCGTCCATTGATAGTAGCCCTCGGAGGCGGGGTGGTAGGTGACCTGGCCGGCTTCATCGCAGCAACCTATAGAAGGGGGGTCCCACTCATTCAGGTGCCGACAACTCTCCTGGCGCAGGTGGATTCTTCGGTTGGCGGGAAGGTCGGTATCGATCTTCCGGAAGCGAAAAATCTTATAGGCGCTTTTTACCAGCCCAGAGCGGTCCTTATGGACCCGGAGCTGC
Source organism: Candidatus Omnitrophota bacterium (assembly GCA_014728045.1). NCBI lineage: Bacteria > Pseudomonadati > Candidatus Omnitrophota > Candidatus Omnitrophota bacterium. Next base: position 96,777 of record WJMH01000007.1, on the reverse strand, counting down.
TTAATACGCTGCCAAAGAAACAGATACGTAACGGGATGGCGGAGGTTATAAAGTATGGAGTGATCAGCAGTCCTTCCCTTTTTGGATATCTTGAGAAGAACATCGAACGCATTCTGATGCTGGAGAAAAAACCTCTTGAGAAAATTATATCCGACTGCGTGTCGATCAAGGCCCGTGTCGTTGAAAAGGATGAGTACGACCTTAAGGACGTTAGGATAGCCCTCAATTTCGGTCATACTCTGGGGCACGCCATTGAAGCCGCTTCGGAATATTCCAAACGATACAACCATGGCGAGTGTGTGGCTATTGGCATGCTGCTGGCATGCGAGATAGCAGTCAGGCTTGACATGCTGAAATATGAGCAGCTCGGGAGATTGGTAAAACTCTTAAGAAAGACGGGTCTGCCGACCAGGGTCAGGAAGATCCCGCTAAAGGAAATCCTGAAATCCTATAAGTATGATAAAAAATTCACCAAAGGTGGTAATCGCATGGTATTACCCCGAAAAATAGGCAAGGTCGAAGTGGTCGAAGACATACCGGACCTTTTGATCAAGACCGTTGTCAAAGAATATGTCACCCCGTAACATGACCACCATAAACGTCAAGAGCTCACGGAAAGACCAGATCGTTGATATCACTTCACAGGTGGCCGACGCCGTCAGAAAAAGCGGCGCAAAAGAGGGCATATGTATGGTTTACGTGCCCCACACCACCGCTGCTGTGACGGTCAACGAGAACGCCGACCCGGATGTCAAATCCGATTTTCTCATGGGACTTGGCAAGATCGTTCCCGAAGGACTGGATTACAGCCATATGGAAGGAAATTCACCCTCCCACATAAAGGCTTCTCTTACCGGTATCTCGGTTTCGGTCATAGTAGATAACGGTAAACTGGTCCTGGGAACCTGGCAGGGAATATATTTTTGTGAATATGACGGGCCTCGCACCAGGAAGGTCCATATAAAGGTACTGGAAGGATAGAGTGAGAGAGCACACCATAGAACACAGGGTCACATATAAAGAAACAGACCAGATGAGGGTCGTTTATTATTCTAATTACCTGGTATGGTTCGAGGTGGGGCGTACCGAATATTTCAGGTCAAGGGGTCTTGTATATAAGGACCTGGAAGAGAAGGAAAAGATATTCCTGCCTGTAGTCGAATCTCACTGCGTCTACCGGGCTCCGGTCAGATATGACGAAGTGGTCAGGGTCAAAACCAGGCTAAGCGACATAGTGCGGTCCAGGATGGTTTTTGAGTATGAGATAACCAGGGACGGTGCGATCACTACAACAGGCTATACGAAGCACGTTTTCGTCAATGGCAGCGGCAGACCTATCTCCATCCCGGAGACGATCAGGGAGAATCTCTCGAGATAACAATTATTCCTGAACTTAACGCATATGAAGTTCGTATTCCTTGTCCTGTGAGGATATGATCACTACCGAAGGCTCTATCCTGATAATGGTATAACCGTTGACGGTCTCACCTTCGGTTACGAGGACGCCGCCGATGATAGCTTGGGGCGCAGAGGGGGAATACATTATACCGCTTATCTGGGGCAGATCAGATGCTTCGGGCGCCGGGACAGGATTTTTAGCCGTAGGAGCAAGCTCTTCACTTGCCACAGGCATTTCATTCTTTTTGGCGTTCTCTTTGGCTGGGATCGCTGTCCGCTCAGCAGCCTCGTTCAAGCCCGCTCTTGTGACTTCAGGTGCTTGTTCGGAAGTTCCAGCCCGTTTATCTAAAAAGGGTCGCAAAAGAAGGAAAGACAGGATGAAGGCCCCGGAGGCTACTATTATACCGATGGTTATAAGGTAATGCGCATGGGGGCTTTTTTTTCTGTTCGTTTTTTCTGTTTTAGAGGTTGCTGTGTGTTCTTGAATGGGTCCGGGATTATCGATTGTTTCGGGGCCAGCGGCTTTTTCCATGCGCTGCATGCGGGCGGCAGCTTCGGCCCGGACCTTTTTGAGCTCTTCTTCTTCGCGTTTAATCTTTTCAGCCCGTTCCTTCTGGGCTTTTTGCAATGCCTTGGCTATTATGCTCATAATGCGATACTGTACCGTCCTTCTATTTCCTCTATGCTCTTTTCGATCACGCCCGGACCTATATCATGTGTCTCCTGCACGAACCCCATCAGCAGCGCTTTGTCGCAGAGAAGGTTTATAAGACGAGGGATTCCGTTGGAATATGAGTATATAAGGTCGCAGGACTCGGGAAAGAAACTTATGCTCTGTGAAGAGCCCGCGATCGCCAGCCGGTGATGTATGTATCCGTCGAGTTCATTCCGTTCAAGGGCCCTGATGTGGAACCGGACGCTTATTCGCTGGCGCAACTGTACAAGGGCACGGGAATTCAGCTTGTCATGAAGTTCCGGTTGTCCCACAAGTATTATCTGCAGCAGTTTTTCCTTGTCTGTTTCAAGATTGGACAGCATTCGAATGGTCTCGAGAGTTGACTTACGCAGGTTTTGAGCTTCATCTATTATAAGAACGGTATTGTTGCCCAGTGCGAGTTCTTCCAGAAGGAACTGGTTAAGCTGTTTCAGGAATGCCACTTTGTTGCGTCTTTCAGGTTCGATACCGAAATCAGTTACTATAGCTTCAAGTAGCTGTGTTTCCGGCAGGCTCGAATTAAAGATGAGTGAGGTCTTGGTCTTTTCGTCAAGCTGCTTGATAAGAGCCCTGCATAATGTAGTTTTGCCGGCACCGACCTCACCGGTTATTTCGATGAAACCTTTCCTGGCATGTATGCCGTAGAGAAGGTGATCCAGCGCTTCTCTGTGGGTATGGCTAAGATAAAGAAAATCCGGGTCGCTGGTGACGTTGAAAGGGTTTTCTTTAAGGCCGAAAAAATCAAGATACATCTAGCGGACAACCTCCTTTTACAATAGTATTATACCTCGTTAGATATTGCTGTAAAGCGAAATCTGAGAGCACCCTTGGTAAGTTTCGACGAAGCGCTTGAATTTGGATGAATACTAAGGTAATATTTAATTGTTATGATGTGGGATGGAATAGACCAGAGAAGGTTTCCCCGGATAAGTTACAAATGCCGTATTCGTTTTTCGAGGGGCGGCAAGGAAGAACTTATTGAAACTTTTACTGAAAATATCGGTGCCGGTGGCATTTGCGTGGTGCTCGAGAAAGAATTCAAGCTCTTTGAGAATGTTTCGATGGAGATATATCTGCAGGAAGACAAGGAGCCGTTCAGATGCGGCGGTACGGTGGTCTGGGTCGTAAAAAGACATCCTACAACCGGAGAGGAGAAGCCGAGGTATGACATGGGTATAGAGTTCACGGACATATCCGAAAAGGACCGTCTCAGGATTTCTAGGATGGTCGAAGATATATTAAGGGCCAAAACTTGACATACCAATATACCCATGATATACTTCTGGTAATTTTAATAATAGATGTTTATAAATTGTATTTTTTTTTGAGGAGGAGGTGAAAACATGAAGGCGATAAAAACTTTAATGATTTGTTTTGTCATCATAGCGATGGTAGGTATGGCTACCCAGTGTTATGCACAGGATCCTGCGAAGAAGCTTGGCAGAGGTCTGGCCAACATTCTCACGGGTTGGGTAGAGCTTCCTAAGAACATCTATGATACGAGTGTTGAAGAAAACGTACTTTCCGGGCTTACGATGGGTCTGGCCAAAGGCGTCGGTATGACAATAGTCAGGACGGGTGCTGGTGTATATGAAACAGTGACATTCCCGTTTCCGATACCTGAGGACTACCAGCCTGTTCTCGAACCGGAATTTGTGTTCAGCGAATAATGCACCAAAGGTTAGATTGATATACAGAAAGGGGGCGATTTCACATCGTCCCTTTTCTGTTATTATGGCTTTAACCGGAATATTTGATTTTAACGAGGAACAAATGGCAGAAGAAAAAAGAAAGTACATGCGATTCAATGTCCTGCTGGATGCAATATGCCACAGAAAAGGTGTTCAGCGGAAATTAAAAGTCAATAATTTCAGTAAAGAAGGGATAGGCCTGCTTAGCAAAGAATCTTTCTCCCCGGGGGAGAAGGTCGAAATAGAGCTCATGATACCGGGCGATAATGTGCCCGTCATGTTGCAGGGGGAGATCGCATGGTCAGGTGATCCCATAGCTGATAACGTTCATCGGAAAAGCGGGATGAAATTCCATAAAGTATGCAACGGCGACAGGGGCAGGATACTGGAGTACATCTATCAGAATTGGATAATGCCTTCCGGTGCTGATATAAAATAAACGGAATTGGAGGAGTATAATGGTTTCGAATGAAGAAAAAAATGAAAAGAAAACACCTGAAGAAGCCGGCAAAGAAGAAAAACCTGTAGAAGAAAAAGCTCCTGAGAAGGCTGCGGAAAAAGAAAAGAAGGAAGAGAGGCCGGCTGAGGAGAAACCCGCGGAAGAAGAAAAGAAGGAAGAGAAGCCGGCTGAGGAGAAACCCACGAAAGAAGAAAAGAAGGAAGAGAAGCCGGCCGAAGAGAAACCCGCGGAAGAAGAGAAGAAGGAAGAAACTGAAGAGTCCAAGAAAGGACCATCAAGCCAGCCCAAGGCCACAAAGCCGCCTAAACCCACCGAATGTGCCGGATGCGGTAAACCTTTGAGGAAGCGCCTTTGGTATTACAGGAACGGTGGATTCTATTGCACGAAAAAATGCTTTAAGCGTAAGGTTGAGGAAGATCGCAAAAAGGCCGAGGAAGAGGCCCAAAAGGCCCAAGAAGAAGCAAAGAAGGCTGCTGAAGAAGGTCCCAAGGAATAGGATCTTTCCATAAGTGGATCATGGGCCCAAGGTTCGTTTTTATGAAGATCGGACCTTGGGTCTTTTTTTATGTAGAACACTTCCTTGAAGAATAAAGCCGTAATGAATGCATTGAAAAATACTTCTGCCATGTTATAATAATCTTGTTATGAGTGAAGATTGTCTATTTTGTAAAATAATTGATAAAGAAATACCGGCAGATATCGTCTATGAAGACGATCAAATGATAGCTTTCAAGGATATCAATCCCAAGTCGCCGGTACATCTTCTTTTCATACCGAAAAAACATATAGCAAATCTGAATGACGTATCCGATGAAGACGCTTCGCTCATCGGACGTATCCTTGTAAAGATAAAGGATCTAGCCGGCGAAAGCGATGTGGCGGAGAAGGGTTACAGGGTCGTTATAAACTGTAATCAGGATGCTGGTCAGGAAGTGTTCCATATCCATGTACACCTTCTTGGCGGCAGGAAGTTCGAGTGGCCGCCCGGATAAGATCTTTTTGTCAAAAGCGTCGTGAAAAGATAAATAACATTTCTTGGAGGAAAAATGGCCCAAAAAACCGAAAGGCGTAAATATCCGCGTGTAAAGGATAAGGACATATCAATAAAACTCTCCGGTGACGGCTTTAACGCCATAACTCAGAGCCTTGACGTAAGCGCATCAGGTGTCTACTGTAAAGTTGCCGAAAAGATTCCCGTCATGACTAAGGTGCAGGTCGTTCTCACCATACCCGGCAAAAACAGATCATCGAGGTCGCTCAACATGAACATTGACGGCGTTGTCGTAAGGGAACATCCTGTTATGAAGGACGGACGGGTAGAACATTATGATGTCGCGATCTTTTTCAGCTCTCTACTCCCCAAAGAGAGGGATATCCTGGTAAAATACATCGAATCCAAAGGCAATTGACCTTACTATGGTTATTACCAAAAGTATTTCTGTTGATACCAAGGGAAATACCGATGTTATAGATATAACAACGGATTGCCGCGAAATACTGGATTCGACCGGTTTGGATAACGGATCGATGATCATTTTCAATCCTGGGTCTACGGGTAGCCTCACGACCATTGAATTTGAGCCTAACCTGGTGAAGGACTTTCGCGAGGCACTTGAAATAGTCGCCCCTTCTGATAAAACATATCACCACGCAAAGACCTGGCACGATGATAACGGATCATCTCACGTCAGGGCTTCACTTATGGGGCCGTCCATAACGGTTCCTTTTACGGGCCGGCAGTTGACCCTGGGAACATGGCAGCAGATCGTTTTCTGCGACTTTGATACGCGTCCTCGCAGGCGTGAACTCGTTGTTCAGGTTATCGGGGAATGATATTAGCATGGGCGTTATCGTCGATCAAAAACCAGTCAAACTCATCGCCAGTATCATCTGCAGAGAAGGTGAATCCACCTCCTGGGTCGAGAGTTCTCTTGTGGACGAATTCGGCTTCCTGGAGGGCCTGACGAGGAAACTTCCCTTCGATTTTACCGATTATTACCAGAAGGAATTCGGCAAGCCCCTTGAACGCAGATTTATATGTTTCAAGAGACCTGTGGGGCTAGAGAAAATGCCTCTGGTCAAGATAGCTGCGAACAGGATCGAAGACGGTTTCAGGCAGGATGGTAAAAGGAGATTCAATATAGACCCCGGCTATGTTACTGAAGCCAAGCTAGTACTCCTTACGACCAAGGATTACAGTCACAGGATACATATTGGCAATAACATATTCGCCGAATCCACTCTTCATTATCAGGGCGGAACGTTTAAAAGCTGGCCATGGACTTATCCGGATTACGCGTCCAAGGAGTCCATAGCTTACTTTAATGAGGTGCGAGAGCTTTATGCGCTGGATCGAAAAGATTTATGACGGCTCTTGACATTAGAGCCTTTGGATGATAAATATTAATTTCACTTTTACAAGCGATTATTTTGGATTTACTTGCCATGCCAATTAAAAAGAAGCATATACTGGTAGCCATATTCTCTTCACTGATCATATCGGTCGTGCTTATGGCCACCTTTGCCGGGTACATGCTGTATATCCAGTGGAAAAAAGACAGTTTCGCGCTGGATTACCGTAATTCAATATATAAACTTACCGCGGAACTTTTTAAGAGCGACGTTCTTATAAAGAACGTCAGCCTTAGAATGAAACAGAAGGAGCCCTTTTCGGGAAAACCGCTTTTCGAGGGTACTATAAAGAATAACACCGATAAGACCATCACTTCACTTTTAGTGGAAGTATATATCCAGGAACCCGACGGCAACGTGATTTACAGGCGCTGGTTCTATCCCCTGGGGGAGGAGCCCTACGGGGATCCTTCGGTGTTCTTCGGGACACAGCCCAAGAAGAACATACTTTCTCCCGGCGAGGAGATCTCGTTCGCTTATCCGTTGCTAAATTGTCCCAAGAAAGTTATCTCAGAAGTTTCAAGGAAGTCAAGGTTCGCAAAGCGCGATTCCTACGGCAACCTGACCTTAACATGCTCCGTAGTGGGGCTGGATGTAATATGAAAAAGCTCGTCATATCCTTCGTCGCAGCGGTCATTCTTGTAATACTACTTTTCGTGACCGCATTTTTATACATCGATATGAGCGGTCACAGGAATTTCGCCTATGAAGTCTTCGTGGGAGGGAGGCTTTACGGTTCCGTCAAGGTCGACAGGTACGTTACCGAGAACAAAATAGTGTTTAAGAGCTCTTCTATTTTTCCGTATTCAATGGGGTACCCGACAACCAGCGAAAAACTCTTCCTTAACAAGAGGACAAAGATGCCTATTAAGTTCACTAGTGAGTCTGTCGGCACTCGCGGGCGGAAACGTATCATCATGCTCGACCAGAATGATGAATTGACGGATTTCCTCTATCTGGAACACCCAAGGTACATAACCCTTAAGGAGTTTGAAACCGGTGAAAAGACAATGATCTTTTCGCCTCGGGATGTCCTGTCATATATGCCGCTCATGGAGAAATACAATTACTGGAAAAAAGGCGCTCAGTTCTTCGAGGTCATGATCCCACCGGAAAGTCCGATACCTCCTTTGCGTGAAAAGATAGAGGTGAGGTATCTTCGTGACGAATATATACCCGTTATGGGCAGAAGGATAGAGGGGGAAAGCTACAAGATCAGCGCAAGGGGTATACCCGAGGCGACGGTAGTTGTCTCAAAGTATGGCCACCGGGTGCTTGCACTTGATGTAGGACAGGGGAAGATGAGATTCGATCTTATCGGATATATAGAAGGACCCGGAAAACGGCTCAGGCCTTTCATGGAGAAATTCAGTGAATGGGTGGATTTGCTGAAAAAAGGCGGCTCTTTGTTCGGTGGAAAGCACTCGGATGCGGAGAGGCGGGCTGCTGAAAGAACTGACGTTCACAAAAGTCCTGATAGAAAGATCAACGGTTCACGAGAAGTTTTCTTCGAAAGCGACAATCTTATCCTTTCGGGTAAGATCTGGTATCCCCCCGCAGAGGAGGGACCCTTTCCTGCCGTTCTACTTATACCGGAGGACGGTCCTGTTACCACCGGAGAGAGGTCCATGCTGAAAGCGATCGCAAGGAACTTGTCAACTTACGGCATAATTGCTATGGTTTACGACGGGCCGGGGCAGGGGAAAAGCCAGGGATCTTTTTCCAGTATGGATGACGGCAAGCGGATTGCGATTATAAAGGACGCAGTTCGGTTCTTGAGCCAGCAACCCGGGGCCAATGCCGCTTCAGTGTCCCTTGTAGGCTACTCTGAAGGCGGGTTCATAGCGATCAAGACCGCTTACTTGGATGAAAATATCCATTCCTGCATATTATTGGGCCTTCCCACTGGATTTGAAAAAGAGATACTTTCGGAAACTGATCTGTCGAAAACCGTGCAAAAACTGCTTGAAGAGCAGGGTATAGGCCCCTTGGATGACCAGTTCATGCAAACCATCGCGGATATGGTCAGAGAACATCTTTTATCGATCTTGCAATCCGGTGAAAATGTGACATATTTCATGGGGATGGAAATGCCCGTGAGAGAATACAGGCAGCTCATCGAAAGAAAACCGTATGAACTTATGTTGTCATATGATAAGCCCCTGTTCCTGGTTGTGGGTCGGGACGATAAATATTTTGATCCGAGGTTGATCGCCAGACTAAAAGTTGCGCTTAAACAGAAGAATAAACTCAACAAAGTCGCTGAATTTCGTTATCCGGGACGGTATATGGGGGCAATGGCCGCAAAAGATGATTCATGGGAGTTTCTCATAAATCCGGATGTTTTGCGTACGATCAGTAAATGGATACACGATAGTTCCGCGCCCGTTCCGGCGGAGCCAACCAAGAGTGCTCCACAGCCGTAAATGGCTATACTATATAATATTATTAATTATGGTTTATTTGACTTTTGGGTTATATTATGTTATATTTCAGACAAATAATTAAGGGGGTGGAGATGAAAAAGTTTTTAACCGTTTTTTTTCTCGCTATATTAGTTTTATCTATCACTTTCACCGCATTCGCTGCTGATATGCCGGAAAAGACCGAAATGAAAAGAATGCCGGCTTCTTCTGCCAAAACGCCTTCGGGATATCCCGCAGGACCGATACAGAAGGCCGAAAGGGGATTTATGAACCTCGCTTTCGGATGGAGCGAAATCCCCAGGGGTGTGGTTGACAAGACAAAAGCGAGCAATCCCATAACCGGTCTTTTGGTGGGCGGATGGCAGGGTGTCTGCAGGGCGTTCGCGAGGACTGTTTCAGGAGCAGCGGATCTGGCGACTTTCCCAATAGGTGGATACGAGGAACCTGCCGTTTTACCGGATATGCCCGCGGCACGCGATTGATTTTAAGTTTAGTTCAACTCAGTCTATATGTTACAATATGTATAATTTTGTTGGGCAGGTAGTTGTCAGTTCTTTCTATTTTTTGTTTAACAAATTTGAAAGCGAGCGCTCTGAACATGTTGATGTCGCTCGCTTTCAATTAAATTTAGGGATAATATGAAGCTGAAGTTACCCGAAAGAAGACGTTTCATAAGAGTTGAAATACCTCTGAAGGTCATTGTTAACACTGATGGACGCAAGGAGGAGGTCGTTACAAAGAACGTTTCCCCTGTGGGTCTGCGATTTACGGTGGATAAGCAGTTTGAGAAGGACGAGGACCTTAAGATGTCACTTTATCTTCCCACGAGCGAAGAACCCATTGGTCTCGTGGGAAAGGTTATCTGGCAGACAAAGACCAGCCTGGAAGATAACGCTCCTTATGATGTCGGTATAGAGATAACCCAGATCAAAGATGAGAATAAGAACGTATTTTTGAAATACTTATGTGACCTTCTGTATTCTTCCACGTACAAGGAGCGCACTTAATCTTCCCGGAGGTGTAACTTGAAGTATCCCGATTTAGTTGCCGTTGTGTTAGTGTGTTTTATGCTTGCGGGCTGTTCCGGAATAGAGTCGCCAAACACGGACGAATTCCTTAAACAACCTCTGGGTAACGGAGGGCTTGAACTTGGTATGACGAAGGATCATGTTGAGGATATGTACGGGGAGCCGAACGGCAAACGTATGGTAAAGTCCGGTGAATGGAAAGAGCCGAGGGAGGAATGGTTCTACAAAGCTACAGTATCGGCCCTGCCGATGAATGCCGGATATCTTTCGGATGACCTGTACCTTTACTTTGATGGAGACAATCTGACGAATATAAGCAAAAGACCAATGGGCAAAAGTGCCGATGATCTGAATATAAAGTGATCATGCCGCCTTGGGGTCTTTTCCGCATGGGAGCTCTCAACTATGTTAAGGATATTTTGCAAGTCCAAGATAACAAATGCTTCGATTACGGATAAACATCTTGAATATAACGGAAGCATTGGTATAGATAAAGCGATACTTGACGCAACTGATATTATGCCGGGCGAACAGGTCCAGGTGCTTAATGCCAACAACGGCGAACGTCTGACAACCTACGTGATAGAAGAAGAGGAGAATTCGGGCAAGATAATACTCTATGGCCCCGCTGCAAGAAAAGGCGAGGTAGGAGACGGGCTTGTCATCCTATCTTATTGCATTATGGAAACCAAGGAACGCCATAATTTCAATATGAGGAAGGTCGCTCTCGGCAAGAACAACCAGTGTAAGTCTAAATAAGTGGAGCAGCTAGAACTTAAAACATATCCCGATCCGTGTCTTAGGATCAAGACCAAACCGGTCGAGCAATTCGATAAAGATCTCGATAAGATCCTGCGTGTTATGGCGGACATTATGTATGTGAACCAGGGCATCGGTCTTGCAGCGCCGCAGGTAGGGCTTGGTCTCAGTATTTTCGTCATGGACACCGGTTCGGGTCTAGTTAATTTCATTAACCCGCAGATCATCGAAGTTTCCGACCACAAGACCAGCATGGAAGAAGGGTGTCTTAGCCTGCCTGGCGTTCTGGTCAACGTTTCTCGTCCTGCTAATGTCAAAGTGCGGGCTCAGGATGCAAGGGGCGAATTCTTCATTAAAAGGCTGGATGCCCTTGAAGCCAAGGCAGTGCAACATGAGATCGACCACCTTGCCGGAAAACTCATTATTGATTACTTGGATCCCGTAAGGCACTTTATCGCTAAATTCAAACTCTCTACACATAAACGTAAACAGCACATCAAAACATGTGAGGTAATATGCCATGTTGGAAAAAAAGATAACGGAAGACCTGGCCGCGGCGCTGAAGGCAAAAGATAAGACGAAAGTATCCGTTCTCAGGATGGTACTGAGCGAGATCAAGAATAAAAAGATCGCAGAAAGGGTAGACCAGCTCGGTGACCAGCAGGTCATTTCCGTTATACAGAAAATGGCCCGGAAACATAAAGAATCCATAGAACAGTTCAAAAAAGGAGAAAGACAGGATCTCGTAGACAAAGAGTCCGCAGAAATGAAGGTACTGGATGAATATCTGCCAGAACAGTTGCCCGAGGAAGAGCTGATAGGGATAATCAATGAGGCGATAGATAAAACAGGTGCTTCTTCGCCCCGGGACATGGGCAAGGTCATGGGGGAAGTTCTCGGACGCGTGTCGGGACGGGCTGACGGGAAGACTGTTAGCAGGATCGTGAAAGAGAAGTTGTCATAACAAGCAGAACGAAGTGTATATAACTATATTTATTTTATTATTGGTCGCTTCCGCATTTTTTTCGAGTTCGGAGACCGCTTTTCTTTCAATAGGCAAGATAAAGCTCAAGCAGATAGAGGGGATGGGCCGCCCAGCCGCCAGAAAAGTCGTCTCCCTTCTCCGAAATCCCCATAAGCTTCTTGTTACTATCCTTGTCGGTAATACACTTGTAAATATTGCCGCAAGTAGCGTATTCACGCAGATCTCCTATAAAACCCTCGGGGAAAAAGGGATAATAGTATCGATTATATCGATGACAGCCATAGTGCTGGTCTTTGGCGAAGTTACCCCTAAGATGTTTGCTCTTGCCAACGCCATGAAGGTTTCTTTCTTCGCATCCTTTCCGCTTCTGTTTTTCGAAAAACTTTTCGCTCCACTGAGGTACGTCCTGAGCGGGATATCCCACAGGATAGTAAAAAGCATCGGCGTTAACGTTTCGCTTGAAAAGCCCGGGATAACCGAACAGGAGATAAGGTCCCTTCTGCATCTGGGTAAAAAAAGGGGCATCGTCAAGGAAAAAGAAAAAGACATGATCGACAGTATCCTCGAATTCAAGGAGCTTAACGCGGCTGATATAATGACCCCGAGGATCGAAATGGTGGCCCTCGACATGACAGCCGGAAGAGAAGACCTGATCCGCCAGATAAAGGAGAGTCAGTATTCAAGGTTGCCTGTCTACGTGCACACGATCGACAACATAGTCGGGATAATACATTCAAAGGATTTTCTCCTGAGTGAGAATAAACCGGTAAAAGATCTTGTAAAAAAACCATATTTTGCGCCCGAGAGCATGAAGATAGATGACCTTCTACAGGAGCTGCAGAGGCATCATCTTCATGCTGCTGTTGTGACCGACGAGTACGGGGTCACTTCAGGCCTTGTTACGATAGAAGACATATTGGAAGAAATAGTGGGTGAGATACGGGATGAGCTTGACTTTGAGACCCCTAACATAAAAAAAATAGACCAGAAAACATTTGAGGTGAACGGGCAGACCCATATCGACGAGGTTAACGAGCAGCTCAATATGGGCATTGAGACCGAAGAGGTCGACACTATTGGTGGGTACGTCATACTCAAGTTCGGGAAGATCCCGCAGGCCGGGGATACTGTCGATGTCAACGATTTTGTGGTAACGGTCAAGGATGTTTCTAAGAACAGGGTGACGGGTCTTGTCATAGAAAGAATGCAATGATCACTATTTACACCATACTGGTAATCGGGGCGATCCTTATGCAGGCCTTTTTTACTGCCTCAGAAATGGCCTTTACGAGCGTGAACCGCATAAAACTGAAGGGGCTGATGGAGTCTGGGGATCCGGAAGCCGTTAAGCTCAACGCTTTTCTCCATGAAGAGGGAGGCTATCTCGGAACCACCCTGGTAGGAACGAATATTGCTGTTATTATATCTAGTGTGCTTGCGACAAGGATATTTGCCGAGTATTGCGGAACCGCCATTGCGCCGCTTCTTGCCACGATCATCATGGTTCCGGTTTCGCTTGTATTTGCCGAGATAGTGCCCAAGATGATATCCCGGCAGTATGCAACGGAATTCTCGCTTAAGGCACAGTCCGCTCTGGGCGGGTTCAGGAGAATCTTTTCTCCAATAATCCTGGCGGTCAACACCACGGCCAAGATACTTCTTTTTCCTTTCGGACGCCGCCGTGTCAACTGGGACGTTACATTCACCAAGAGCGATCTTAAGAAGGTGCTGCTTCTCGGCCACGAAACCGGCGAGGTTGAGGCTGATGAGGTTGAGCTGATCCACAGAGTGCTTGATTTTGGCAAAAAGAAGGTCGAAAGCATAATGGTACCGATGTACCGGGTATCCTCCCTGAACATAGAGGATTCTACTGACAATCTAAAAAGACTTGTTTCCATGACGGGTTTCTCGCGAATTCCGATTTATAAAGGAAATAAGAATAATATCGCCGGCATAGTGAACATTTATGATATACTTTTCCATATGGAGGAAGAGACCCAGGGGATAGAAGACTTCCTCCGGGACCCTGTTTACATTAACAGAAAAGACGGGCTTGATATCGCGCTAGCCCGTTTGAGGCACAAAAAACAGCCTATGGGCATTGTGACCGGGGAAGATGAAAAGGTAGTCGGGATAGTAACGATAGAGGACATTCTTGAAGAGATCGTAGGTGAAATAGAAGACACAGGACAGGAACTATGACTTCACTTTTTGTAATACCCGTAATTGTCATCATTGTTATATCGGTATTCATAGTCAAGATCGGGTCGGTGGCCCTTAACCTTACCGGGCTTGACGATAAGCGTTCGTTCTTCCAGGCCCTGTCGGCCTTCACGGGAACAGGTTTCACGACAAGAGATTCCGAACTCGTGGTCAATAATGATATAAGAAGGAAGATTATCATTTTCCTCATGATCCTAGGTAACGCTGGTTTCATTACCGTCATAACTACATTGATACTGTCTTTCCAGAAAGGGGGCATAACCCCGGTATTGATCAATGTGGTGGTGATCCTGCTGGCGATACTTCTTATCATCCGAGTATCCCTGCATAAGGGCATAACAAGGAAACTTACTAAAAAGATACAGCAGAAGCTCATAAAAAGCCCTACTTTTACCAAGAGACCCGTTGAGGAGATCTTGAGGCTTGCGGAGGGGTATGGTATCGCCGAAGTCACCCTTGACGAAAAATGCGGCGATATAGGCAAAACCCTGTTCGATTCCTCTTTCAGGCAGAAGGATATTCTCATAATCGCCATTGAGAGGCATTCCGGGGTCATCCCGGCTCCTCACGCTTCCGATAAGTTGCTTGTTGGGGACACTCTTATCTGTTACGGTAAGCTGCACAATATAGAGAAGATCACCGCCGAAGCAGAAAACGAATAAATTAGCCATTCTTGACAAATTGCTTTTTTATGTTACATTTATTGTAAATTCCGGGAAATATATTCTTATAAAAGCCGAACGGAGGGATCAATGAATAGACTCTATTCTCTCGTTGCGATTCTTGTCATAACCGCTTTTCTTGCCGGTTGTGGAGAGACCGTAAACGGGATGATCAAGGACACCAAACGCATCGGCAAAGGCGTAAAAACTGTCTTTGTAAGGGACTAAAGTTCGTTTAAATCAGGAGGCGAGCCGAAAACCGTTAAATCGGGTTCGGCTCGTTTTGCGTGTTCCGAATGGCAACCGACGATAAAAGAGTCCGGATCGAAAAAGTGCTTCCCGACATTAGAAAGATGCTGGAAGTGTGCGTTCTCTGTAGGAGGGAATGCCGCGCCGAGCGTGCTAAAGGTCAGGGGGGATACTGCCGCTCCGGGTTTAATGCGGTCATCCACAGTTATGGCCTTCATCACGGTGAAGAACCACCCATCTCGGGGTATGGAGGTTCAGGGACGATATTCTTTTCCAACTGCAGCATGGGTTGTGTCTATTGCCAGAATTACCAGTTCAGCCAATCCGAACTTGGCCGGGAAGTAACCTCAAGTGAACTTGCCGGGATCATGATGGAGCTGCAGGATACAGGGGCCCATAATATCAACCTGGTCACACCTACTCATTTTGTTTATCCGATCCTGGAGGCGTTGAGGGAGGCTTGTATCAGAGGATTGGAAATACCGGTTGTTTATAATACTGGTGGGTATGATTCTCTTGCGGTGATCAAGGCCCTGGATGGCATTGTGGATATTTACCTGCCCGATATGCGTTATTCGGATGACCGGATGGCCGAAAAATATTCCTGCTCACCGGACTATGTCGCCAATAATCGTGCTATAGTCAGTCAGATGAATAGCCAGGTGAGTAGACTGGTCACTGAAGACGGCGTGGCCAAAAGAGGCCTTATCATAAGACTTCTGATACTGCCGGGAAACATCTCGGGAACTTTAAATACTCTCGAATTCATCGCGGAGGAACTGGGCAAAGACACGTATATAAGCGTTATGAGCCAGTACTACCCGGCGTATAAGGCCGGGGAGTACGCCGAGTTGGCCGGCAGCATTAGTCTTGATGATTACCACGCTGTAATCGACAAAATGGAGCAGCGGGGGCTTGATAACGGATGGGTGCAGTCTTACCACGGGGGCTTCGACGAAAGATTCGCGGGGGAGAATTTCAAGCCGAATATCTGATTTTTCCTTGACAGCTGTAGCCTAATTAATAATAATAGGACGCTGATGGAACTAACCAGAGGTTAATATGCACAAAATTACCAGAAAAGAACAGCTTAATCCAGAAATATGTCTTGTGGAATTCAAGGCGCCTGACCTTGCCAAGGCCGCTGAGGCGGGGCAGTTCGTCATTCTCCGGATCGATGAAACGGGAGAGAGATTCCCCCTGACGCTTTATGACTGGGACAGCGAGAAGGGGACTGTCACCGTTGTCTGCCAGGCGGTGGGTGTCAGCACGAAGAAACTTTGCGCTTTGGAGGTCGGCGATTCAATACTTGACGCTGTCGGACCGCTGGGGCATGCCACTGAAACGCGGGATATCGGAAAGGTCATATGCATAGGCGGCGGTGTCGGCACGGCGGAAGCCTACCCGATCGCCCGAGCCATGAAAGAAAGCGGTAATGATGTCACGGTCATTATCGGGGCCCGGACGAAGGACCTTGTTATCTGCGAGGATGATATACGCCAGTTCTGTGACGACGTATACATAACGACGGATGACGGCAGCTACGGCGAAAAAGGTTTCGTTACCGATGTCCTGAAAAGGCTGCTGGAGAAGGAAGAGCACGACCTGGTATTCGCGATCGGACCGGTCATAATGATGAAGGCCGTTTCTGATCTTACGCGCGAATCTGAGGTGAGGACCCTTGTCTCGCTTAATTCCATAATGATAGACGGTACCGGAATGTGCGGCGGGTGCAGGCTTCTTTTTGACGGCAAACCCAAGTTCGCCTGTGTGGACGGCCCGGAATTCGACGCTCATCTGGTGGATTTTGCTGACCTTATGAAAAGAGGGGATAGGTACAAGGACAAGGAAACAGAAGCTGCTAGCCATTACGAGGAACAATGCAAGATAGGCCTGAAAAAAAACAACAAGTAGAGATGAGAGAGCAGTCCCCCGAGGAGCGCGTCAAGAACTTCAACGAGGTGCCCAGGGGCTACAGCGAAGAGGAAGCTGTCAGGGAGGCATCAAGATGCCTTCAGTGCAAGGTGGCTCCGTGCGTTGCCGGCTGCCCGGCTGAGGTGGATATACCCGCGTTCATAAAAGCGATCAAGGAGAAAAGGTTCGCCGAGGCCATAGAGATCATCAAAAGGACCAATAATCTCGGCGCCGTTTGCGGCAGGGTATGCCCCCAGGAAGACCAGTGCGAAGCCCAATGTGTCCTGGCAAGGACAGGTGAGCCCATCAATATAGGCGCGCTTGAGAGATTCGCCGCGGACTGGGAGAGGGAGAACAGGCAGAAGGCGATCGAGAAGAAGGCACCCGAACATGATAAGCCAGAGAAGGTCGGTGTCATAGGGGCCGGTCCGGCAGGGCTGGTGTGTGCCTCGGATCTTGCCAAAATGGGCTATGATGTCACTGTTTTCGAGGCTCTTCACAAGCCGGGCGGGGTGCTGACTTACGGGATCCCGGAGTTCAGGCTCCCTAAGGACATAGTCATGGATGAGGTCGAAAGTATCAAGAAGCTTGGCGTGGACATCAAGTGCAATTATATAATAGGCAAGATAAAGACCATTGAAGAGCTTAGGGATGAAGGGTTCAAAGCCTTTTTTATCGGAACCGGCGCGGGGCTTCCGAATTTCATGGGTATCCCGGGCGAGAACCTGAACGGTGTTTATTCGGCGAATGAGTTCCTCACTAGGGTCAATCTTATGAAGGCCTACAAGTTCCCCGAATACGATACACCCGTTAATGTCGGAAAACGTGTAGCCGTTGTCGGCGCCGGTAATGTTGCAATGGATTCGGCCAGGAGCGCTTTGCGTCTCGGTGCGGAAAAGGTTTATATCGTTTACAGGCGCAGCGAGAAAGAGATGCCCGCGAGGATAGATGAGATACATCACGCCCAGCAGGAAGGCATTGAATTCCACCTTCTGACCACGCCAGTTGAGATCATCGGTGATGAAAAGGGCGAGGTCAAGAAGCTCGTGTGTATAAAGAACGAACTCGGCGAGCCGGATGCAAGCGGACGTAGAAGGCCTGTTCCGGTAAAGGGCTCCGAATATGAAATGGATATGGATACGGTCATAATCGCGATAGGTAACTCCCCGAACCCAGTTCTTGTAAATACGATAAATGATCTCAAACTCGGCAAATGGGGCAATATTGACGCTGATGAAGAGACCTGCAGGACGAATATTGAAGACATATTCGCCGGTGGTGATATCGTTACCGGGGCGGCAACCGTTATCGCCGCTATGGGAGCGGGAAAAAGGGCCGCTCGATCGATCGATGAATACCTCAGATCAAAGAAAAAATAAAGAATAAAATTTTTTCTTTGTCTCGTTAGGAATACAAAAAGGCATGTGCTTTTCATAATCCCAACAGATATAGATAGTTAGAAATCGAGTGATCTGTTCATTTTATAACTCGTTTTTGACAGCAAAATATATTATCTATATGTTTGACTATCATAATGACATAAGGTAAAATAGATATGTAAGTTATTTTGATATAAAAGTTTGCGAATACATTGCTTTTTATTCGATTAGGGCAAAACCCGTGAAAGCGGGGGACGCAAAGCTCTAGAGCCTAAGGCCTGAAGGCTACGGTAGTCAGTTGCGAATTGACGAACTATTGTAAACCCATGGACCTAGGTACATGGGTTTTTTGTATTTGAACGGAGTGAGGTTGGCAGAAATGGCAGATCACAGGCGTATTTTACAAATACCGGTGTTCGTGCTCGCGATCGTTATCGCGTTCGCCACCTCTCTCTATGCCCTTCCCAAGGTGGATGAAGTGGTCTCAGGCAAGGCGGAAGTTAATGTTTCCGATAATACCATGCGCATAGACGCTGCCGATAACACTATCATCAATTATTCCACATTTGATATAGCAGAGAACGAATCAGTTATAGTTTCTCTTCCCAAGGTCGATTCCAAGGTTCTGAACAGGGTTCTTGGGTCTTCGCGCAGCGAAATCATGGGAAGACTCGAGTGTAACGGCATCTTCATTCTCGTGAATAAGTCCGGGGTATATGTCGGCCCCAACGCGAATGTAGACGTGCAGAGCCTTGTTCTTTCCACTAGGGATATTACCGATTCCGATTTTCTTTCGGGAAAACACGTTTTCAAGAAACTCACAAAAGAAGAAGTTGATGGCCTTCTTTTGAACGAGGGTAAGATCAATATACGCGAAGGCGGTTTCGGGGTATTGATAGCGGGTGCTATCGAAAACCGCGGGAAAATCATCGCACCCGCAGGAAAGATCGTTCTCGCTGCCGGGGACGCGATCAAGCTTGATATTGCCGGGAACGGTCTTATCTCCGTAGCTATACTCGAGAAGACAGCATCAAATATACTTGATCACCAGGGCAATCCGATAACAGACCAGATCAAGAATACCGGCGAACTTGAGGCTGGTACAGTTGTTCTCAAGGCGGAACATGTTACAGATGTATTCCGCAATGCAATTAATCTTGAAGGATGTGTTTCCGCGAACAGGATAGAAAAGAAGGACGGAGTGGTCCGTATTACCGCCAGCGGTAATGTTAATGTAGCCACCGAAATAGAGGCATCGGCCGTTGAGGTAAAGTCAGAGCAAGATGTGAATATCCTTGCCGATATAAAGGCATATGGAGGTGACATAGACCTTTTCGCCGATAGTGACGGTGACGGAAAAGGCAGTTTCACTCAGGTGGTGGGAATTATCGAGGCTACGGGTAAGGGAGATATCTATATTGACGGTTCCGGTGAAATGAGCCTCAAAACCTTAATTTCGGAGTTGGGGGCCATCAAAATTGGTGCCAGAAGGATGCCTGATAGCATAACGGGAAGCCCGGAATATATTCACTCAAAAGGCGATATGCGCATAAATAAGGTCGAAAGGGGCGAAAATATCACCTCTCTTCATACCGAACGGGGAGATAAGCTTCTTTATGCATCCAGCGGAGAAGTTAAACTCAAAGCCCGGGAGGGCAGTATCGTTCAGATCGATCCGGTGCCCTTGCCGGGTAAAAATATCGAACTTGAGGCCGGACACTTTGACATTAATACCGGGGCATTAACCACCCTGGTGCATGATAATGACAGTGATATATACATAGATAAAATAATAGAGATCCTTGAGGATGCCGTTGCTATCGAGGGCAGCGGATTCGGGAAGGTTACGTACATAAAAACACACAATATAACTATAAAGACGAACAGAGACATGGACACGGCCCCCGGGGTCTTGATACCGGCAAACCAGGCAAAGATCGTTGCCCGCCGTATAGGTACGCCCGACAATCCTGTGGGTATTTCTGCCAACCTCACTTATATTCACAGAATACAGGGTGATATAAACGTATCAGAGATCTGGGGGCTCGGGTCTACAATTTTCATCAGGGGTCCCGACCCTCACACCACCCTCGACAGCTGGGGTGCTGTCGGGTATAAAAAAGGATCCGACCTCGTCCTCGAAGCGGAAAATGTCCGCCTCACGGGGGATGAGCCTGTCCATTTGCACGGAAATATAACCTTCCATAACTTCGAATGTCTTATTCCGGACAAAGAGATCTATTTTCATCCGGGTAAGACATATACTTTCAAGGGCGATTTAAGAATAATCGGTGCTCCTGACCAGGGGCCGGAGGAATTTTACATTAAACTGAGGTCGCATGAAAAGGGCTCAGCTTGGTTTCTTGATGTCAAGTCCGAAAATTACACGCTCGACAAGGTAAATGGGAGCGATTGCCATGCCCTGGATACGGTCATAATCCCCGATGGCGTTAACGCGGGGAATAATGTTAATCTTGATATCGACCCTGTTTGGGACGGGGGGCATCCGGTGCACAATGATTGGTCCAGGAACCAGAACTGGTCCGGGAATGCACTCCCCACAGGAACGGACGAAGTCAGATTTAACGGTACATCAGGGGATGATTGTATTATAGATAATGTAGGGTCCTGGTCGGGGGGTGACTTCATAATAGAGGCCGGATATACAGGTACTATAACCCAGAATACGGGTGTTAGCATAACGGCCAATAACTTCCAGCAGGCCGGAGGCACGTTCGTGGGCGGTTCCGGGGCTACAAATGTTACCGTTAACGGGAATTTTAGCCAGTCCGGAGGCAGTTTTACCGCTCCGGCAGGCAGTCTTAACATAAGCGGCAATTTCAGCAGGACAGGAGGCACATTTGCCCACAATTCCGGCACGGCGGTCTTTAACGGTTCGGCAGCCCAGGCGATAACGGGAACGAATACCTGGTATAACCTGACAATAAACAATACCGCCTCTTCACCTGGCGATTCGATAGACGTTGATCCTAATGCCGCTCAGACCGTAATAAATAACCTTTCGGTAACTGACGGGCAGTGGTCTCCTTCGACCGGCGATACATACAACAATGTGTCTATCGGCACGAACGGAATAATGAAACCCGATCCGGGAGCGAATATATCCGTCTCCGGCAACTGGACACATACGGGAACCTGGTCAGCCAATTCCGGGACGGTCACTTTTAATGGTGCCGGAACGTCGCAGTTAACCGGAAGTACTGTATTTTACAATTTCACATGCACAACCGAGGGTAAGACCCTTGAATTCATGCAGGGGGATATCTTTACATTCAACGGCACGCTCACTCTTACCGGCGTTTCGGGCAATGAGATAGTCCTGAACAGTCAGGATGGCTCCACGCGCTTCACATTCTCCGTGGCATCAGAGCAGACCGTAGATTATGTGGACGTGTCGAACTCGGATGTCGATGACGGCGGCAGCAACATAATAGCCCAGAACTCGATCGATAATACGAATAACGATACAGGGCCGGTCGGCTCATACTGGATATTTGCCAATCCGATAAACTTATCCGGACTGGTTTATACGGACAGGGGCGTCACCTTGATCGGTCCCGGGTCAGAGATAGTGCTCGTGATCGACGGGTCTGTCATAGGCAGTGACGACACCGACGGGTCGAGCCGCTATGAGTTTACAGGGTTGATCTTGCAAGGGACCGAGATCGCGCTTGTCTACATCAACGATAACGCGGTAAATGGGGCATCTGTGACACTTCCCGGGGATCTTGATATAACAGATCTTGATATTTACGGCGATTCGGTGATAGTAAGGCACGAAAGAACCGGTCCGGTGTCGAACGCGGATCTGGCAACGGCAAAAGGAGCATTGAGCGATATCGATATCGTTTACTCGGTTACGGGGAACGACCTCCTCTTGGACAGCGGCGTATCCCTTGTTCTCCGGGACGGAGATATCTTTACTCCCGGAGGCGATATTGACTCGACTGATCTTTTGATAGGCGCCGGATCGGCGCTTAACGCGGCTTCCGGCTCCACAATAACCCTCACGGGTGACTGGATCAATTCTGGGGCTTTCAATCCAGGGACATCCGTGGTATCGCTTACAGGCTCTGGTAGCCGTTCGGTAACATCGAACGGTTCGGCTTTCAACGATCTCACTCTTACCGGGACGGGTACATACGGGTTGCTGGATCCACTAGAAGTGGACGGGGACCTGAACATATCTTCGGGCGGGTTAGACGCCTCCGGAGAGACGATAACGGTCGGGGGGGATTGGGATAATTCGGGGACTTTCACGCATAACGGCAATACGGTGATCTTTGACGGATCGGGAACAGGTTCGATCACGGGCGATACGGTTTTCAGCGGTCTTTCCTGCACTGCCGCAGGTAAAACACTTAAGTTCAAAGAGGGGGATACCTTTACGGTGGAAGGGACGTTTGCGTTGACCGGTGCGTCCGGCAACGAGATAGTTCTTGAGAGTCAGGATGGTGTGACTCGTTTCACGCTCAAAGTGTTATCCGAACAGACGGTGAACTTTACGGATATTTCCGACCTTGAGGTGGATGACACAGGAGAGAATATTATCGCTCTTAACTCGATAAACGGCGGCAATAATGACGACGGTTACACGGGGGCAGTGGTCGTTTTCGGGGCTAGAGCCAAGCTTGAAGGTTATGTGTATTCTGACAGGGGTATCACGCTGGTAGGCAGCGGCACCAACGTGGTTCTGGTTATAGAGGGGACAGAGCTTGCTAATACCGATACCGGAGGCGACAGCCGTTATAAGTTCAGCAACCTGAGCGTTTCTTCTGGTGATGCTATTCTGGTCTATATCGACGATGCAACTGTTGAGGGGAATACCGTGACATCAGCGATATCCGCGAACATGTCCGGTGTGGATATTTACGGCGATACGCTTACAGTAAGGCATGAGAACGCCGGCCCCGCCTCAAACGTGCTACTCTCCTCGGCAAAGGGAGCTCTTGCTGATACTGAAATACTGTATACGGTAACAGGGCCAGATCTTTCCGTGAACACCGGGACGGATCTTCTTGTGTGGCAGTCGGATAGTTTCACTCCTGCAGGTGAGGTTTCGGCAGATAATATTTTCATTCAAAATGCGGCGGTTCTTGATATCGAGGGGAACGATCTGAGCGCTTCCGGTTCTCTTGACAATGAAGGCATTTTCAGGCTTACCGGAGGACAGACCATAACCGGCCTTACGATGGATACCGACTCCGGTCTGGTCGAATATACGGGCAATGGTGTTTACTCGGGACTTGCCGCGGGTGATTCATATTATGACCTTACCTTTTCGGGTTACGGTGTATGGGCCCTGGATAATGATCTGGATATCAACGGGGATCTCCTGCTTGAGGCGGGAGGTGTGTGGCCGAACGGTTATTCCTACAGAAAACTTGTAGTTATTGACAGCTCTCTCGTGGCGGGTAATCTCGCGGATTTCGCTGTTCTTTTGAGCTTTATAGACCCCGAGCTTGCCACGACCGCCAATGGTGGAAATGTTACAAGTGCGAACGGGTTTGACATAATACTCACCGATTCTAACAATAATCAGCTTGATCACGAGATTGAAAGCTACGACCCGGTGACCGGACAGGTGATATTCTGGACAAGAGCCCCATCTCTTTCAGGTTCAACGGATACTACATTCTTCCTGTATTACGGGAATAGCGCCGTGACTACTTCACAGGAGAACGTAAACGGGGTATGGGACAGTGATTTCCAGGGTGTATGGCACATGGACGAAACGAGCGGCACGATGGCTGATTCGACTTCGAACGGAACTGACGGGACTCCAAGGAACGGCCTGGACCAAACGGCGGCGGGGAAGATAGGCGGCGGCAGCCTTTTTGCCGGGGGCAACGATTATGTGGCTCTGGACAATTTCTTCTATACCGGGACGGGATACCCTGCTGTTACTTTCAGCGCGTGGATCAATACAGCAGACGGAGGCAATCAGATCATAGGCTCCTATGACAGGAACGAGTTCTGGCGCCTGGAAGTTAACGGGCGCGCGGGAACAGGCGAGATCGGCTGGGATGTCATGACAGAGGCGGGACAACAGGACTTCGGGAGCAATTCAAGGGTCGACGACGGTACATGGCACCACGTCTCCGGAGTTTATGATAACGGTGACGTGATCATTTATATAGACGGTTCGGTCGATAATTCAACAACAAGGGGTTCCACTCTGGGGCGGGGCAAAACCAGGTACGGTTATCTGGGAGTGGGGTCTGAATCGTCTTCCTTTGATGCCAACAAGGGACCCACGAACTATTTCAACGGTTCAATGGACGAAGCAAGGCTATCCAATTCCGCGAGAACACCGCAATGGATAGAGACCGAGTTCAACAACCAGGACGATCCCGGATCCTTTCATTCGGTAAGCGCTACCGGGGCCGAGGCCTCTGCCACCCTTGATACCGGAACTTATAACGTCAGCGTGGCCGAAGACCTCACCGCCGAAGGTGATAATATTATCGGATCGGGCACTTTCGTATTTGACGGAACGGCCCCGTCCGACATCACCGGGGGTATCACTTTCCATAATCTGAGTTCTACGACCCCGGGCAAGACGCTGAGGTTCAAAGAAGGGGAAAAGTTCACCGTAAACGGCGCCCTGACCCTGACGGGATCAGTCTCCCAGGATGTGGTTCTAGACAGCCAGGATGGTGTCAGCCAGTTTATCATTAAAGTGGACAGTCCGCAGACAGTGGATTATGTGAGTGTTTCCAATTCGGATGTCGACGATGCGGGTAGCAGCATCACGGCTAATAATTCTGCCCCCGGTGCTAACGTGGATATTGGTCCGACAGGGTCCTACTGGATCTATCCGGGCCTGTCCTTCATTAATGTGTCCGGAGACGTTTATTCCGACCTGGGGAGCACTCTCATAGGTTCCGGGGTTAATATAGTCATTCTCGTGAACGGTACCGACCGCGGCAATACAGATACGAACGGTTCAAGCAGGTATACCTTCACGAATATCCCCGTTTTCGCGGATCAAGGCCTCATGGTGTATATTAACAACAATGCCGTTGATGGTAATACAGTAACCATGCCTGAGGATTCGGATATAGTGGACCTCGATATATGGGGCGGCGCAGTTATGGTAAGACACGAAGACGCCGGACCAATATCTAACGTCGAACTGGCTTCGGCTATAGGCTCCCTGTCAGACGTCGATATACTTTATTCGGCAAGTGGGAATGACGTAACCGTTGTATCGGGCCCGGACTTCATTGTCCGCCAGAATTATACCTATGCTCCGGGAGGGGATCTTACCTGCGAGGACATTTTGATACAGTCAGGAGCCGTCTTAAACGGTGCATCAGGAGGGTTTATAAATATTTCGGGAGACATGGTGAACGGGGGCACATATAATGCCATCACTTCGACCGTGGTCTTTAACGGTACAGGACAGCAGAACCTGACATCGGGCGGTGCGCAGTTTTACGGCCTCAGGGTGACGAATACCTCATCCGCCGGCCTTGTGCTGGCCGATGATCTTTCTATATCGGGTCCGATCGAAGTTTACACTGACGGGGTCCTTGATCTGTCTGATAAAAATGTAACTTCTACTGGGAGCGTAGTTTCCAATGAAGGCCGCATAAAGCTTGATGGCGGCCAGACCATTACCGGACTCACAATGGACAGCGATTCGGGTGAAGTCCGTTACGTGGGTAACGGGACGTATACAGGCCTTGCAGCCGGCAACGCCTATTACGATCTTACTTTTGCCGGGGGAGGCGAGTTCACACTGAACGCGGACCTGGACGTGAACGGAGATCTTATATTCGCCACCTCTGTGCCCTGGCCGAATGGTTATTCCTACCGACGTCTGGTCACTATAGATTCCTCTTATATAGATGCTGATCTTGAGGATTTTCCGTTCCTTTTCTCCCTAACCGATTCTGAACTCGCTAATATACTGAACGGCGGACATCTGACCGAAGATAGTGGTTACGACCTCATATTCACGGACCTTGCCGGCGCGCAATATGATCACCAGATAGAGTATTACGATAATACTTCGGGCAAGATCATAGCATGGGTAAAGATCCCGACAGTTACATCGGCATCTGATACGACCTTTTATCTCTACTACGGCAATTCGTCCATAACCACCTCCCAGGAGAATATAAACGGTGTCTGGGACGGCAAATATGAGGGGATATGGCATCTTGACGAGACTTCAGGGAGTGTTCTCGATTCAACTTCCAACGGGAATAACGGCACTCCGGACTTTACTTTCCCGGGGCTCCAGGACTACCAGGGCATAGTGGACGGGGCGGTATTCTGCGATAATAACGATGACGATTTTATAGTCATTCCTGATGATAATTCGATCGGCAATAACGGTATGTCCGCGCTCACCTTTTCGATGTGGATATATCCGGAGGACAACACGGATTTCTACGATCTTGGTGGCACGTCCGATGGCTGGAACGGGGATGGGTATAACTTGTATCTCAGGGGAGGCAATCCCGGGGAGGAATATGCTTTTACGATCAACACCAGGTTCGGCGGGCTCGATTACATCAGGGCCGGAAGCATCGTTACCGGCGAGTGGCATCATCTGGCAGGCACATACGACGGCGGGACAATGAGACTGTACCTGGATGGGGCTGAGATCGGGAACAACACCGCCCCGGCGGGGGATACTACCAATAACGGTTCTGATCTCTATATAGGTGTTATAGACCTGGAGCCGGACTATTCGTTCGGCGGGATAGACGAGGTCCGGATAGCCCAGGAGGCTATGTCCCCTGAATGGATAGCCGCCGAGTACGATAACGTCAAGACTCCCTCAGCTTTTTCTTCTGCCGGTTCTGAGGAAACCCCGATCGGTGTGTTGCACACGGTCAATTACAACGTTAACGTGGCAGGTGACCTGGTCAACTCCGGTGACGGCCTGGACGGGAATAGTAATTTCATATTCGACGGAACGGCCAAGCAGGAAATAACACCGGGCAGTTTCACTTTTTACGACCTGAACATCGTGAACCAGTCATCGGACGGCGTGCAGATGATGGACGACCTTATCGTTACCAATATTTTCAATATTGAAACTGACGGTGTGCTCGATGTCAAAGGATTCAATATTACCGCTACAGGCGCCTCTTTTTCTAATGATGGCACACTGAAACTGCACGGCGGACAGACCGTTACGGGTCTTGTGATGGACACCGATTCCGGCACGATAGAATATACGGGAGATAACTATTATACCGGTCTTTTGCTAGGCGATGATTATTTCAACCTGTCATTTTCCGGAGTAGGGGTTTACATCCTTGACGCCGACCTCAACGTTGCGGGTGACCTCAGCCTTAAGGGAACGGCCGGCATCCCCTGGCCTAACGGTTATTATTACAGGAAACTAATAACAATAAATAGTTCCCAGGTGAATGAGACGCTTGTTAATTATCCGGTTCTTTTCAGCGTGACTGATCCATCATTGGCTACCGTTGCCAACGGAGGGGAAGTTACCAGTTCAACCGGCGATGATATAGTTTTTACCGATCAGAACGGCAATTCCCTTGATCACGAGATAGAAGCTTACGATCCCTCAACTGGAAACGTTATTGCCTGGATACGAGTGCCGAATCTTTCCGATGCCGAGGATACAATGATCTTTATGTACTACAAGAACAGCTCGGTCACGACCCCACAGGAGGATCCGGCGGGAACATGGGGAGGAGCGTATATCGGTGTCTGGCACCTGGATGAGAAGTCTGGTACGGTCGTTGATTCTTCTGCTTTCTTTAATGACGGGACAGAGAATATAAGCCCTAATTCGAATATGGACGCTGCGGGGATAATAGACGGGGCCGATAACTTCGACGGAACGGATGATTATATAGATTTCGGGACACTGTTTAACCAGAATACCGGTACTGTATCCTTTTGGATGAAGCCTGATTCGACATTCGGAACCTCTTCTGCGGAAACTCAGGGAATAGTGGGCATGTATGTCGACGGAAACGACAATTTCAGCATAGCATTGAGGGGAGCTGACTATGCCTCGGGTGATGGGACCACCGGGAACATACAGGTTAAAATGGAAGAATCCGGGGCGCAATATATCTCCTCGACCACGAACACATGGAACGCCGGACAGTGGTACCATGTCGGGGTGGCCTGGGGCAATGCCGAAACATATGTATTCGTGGACGGCGCGCAAGAGAATTCGGTCGCGGCGAACCAGGATTTCAGCGGTCAGGCGGCTTTCGAGATAGGCCGTACGACCTTTGATACCTTCAATGTTTCTGGCGATCAGACCCGGTATCTTGATGGCACTCTTGACGAGGTGAGATTTTCCACAACGAGGAAGACCGAAGGCTGGATGAGCACTGAATACAATAACATCACTTCTCCCGGGACTTTTTACGCTATGGGAGATCAGGCGGAAGCGTCACCTAAAGTCGATTGCGGAAGTTACGCGGTCACTGTGAACGGAAACTTTAGCCAGGTTGATTCACATTTCGTGGCTTCTTCGGGGCAGGTTGTTCTTGATGGGGATTTTGTCCGCACGGGAGGCATTTTCGAGCATAATTCCGGAACCTTTGTTTTTAACGCCTCCGACACTGACAATGTACTTGATCCGAACGGCGCCACGTTCAATGACGTGACTTTCGCCAATACCTCAACATATTCGCTTGACAGCGATATAGATATCGACGGAGCGCTTACCTTTGCCGGTGCTTCCGGCTATACAGGCATTAAAGTGATAAACATCGATCCGTCACTGGTCGCAGAGGACCTGACGGATTATCCGCTTCTGGTGAACATGACCGATAGCGATCTCAGGACCATGGCGAACGGAGGCAGCGTTACAAGCGCCGAGGCTTATGATATAGTGTTCACTTCCGAAGACGGAACGGCTTATGATCATGAAATAGAATATTACGATCCTGCCACGGGTACTGTTATAGCATGGGTGAAGGTGCCGAATGTTTCTGCGAGCCTTGCGACGACAGTTCATCTCAGGTATGGTAACGACAGGATCACTTCTTCCACCGAAGATCCCTCCGGGCTTTGGGGGGTTGATTACCAGGGCGTATGGCACATGGACGATACCTCAGGGCTGGTGGCGGATTCCACGCAAAACATGAACGACGGTACAGTATTCGCTTTTACGATAGGGGAAGTTGACAGATCAGCTTCCGGACAGATCGGCACGGGAGACGAATTCACGCTTGAGAGCAATCCCGGCAACCCGGGATATATACTTATCGGGGATAATGCCGGGTTGGACATAACCGGTGAACTTACGCTTTCGGCATGGGTTTATGCCGACGCTCTTGGAGGGATCAGGAGCATTATCGCGAAAGGCAGCACCCTTACCGAGATTAATTATAGTCTCGCCGTTCAGGGAACAGAATTGAGTTTCGGCTATGTAAACGGAGGACAGCAGCAGTACGTGACATCAGGAGCGGGTCTAACAACGGGACAGTGGTATTATGTGGCGTCAACCTACAACGATTCTTTGGACAACGCGAGCGTATTCGTGAATGGAGCGCGCCTGGTGAATAGTTCTGCTACGAATCCTCTGGTTACTAATGACGGATATCTAAATATCAGCGCTTATTCTGTTCCCGCTGTCAGTCGATACGGCTGGGAGGGGACATTGGATGAGGTTCGCATACAGGATGTGGCCAGGAGTCCCGGATGGGTCGAAACGGAGTATAATAACCAGTCTTCACCTGGAACATTCTACTCTGTCACGGACCAGCCGTCGGCCGTAACCACTATACATTTCAACGGGGGTGACATGAAACTGGCCACCGATTTCAGCGGGGACGGGGCAGATTTCACATCTGGCGCCGGCGGGGCCCTTGTTCTAGACGGTTCCGTGGCGCAGTCATTCGAGACGTTTAATCTGTCGTTCCCCGGACTTAAAGTCCTTAATGCTTCGGGAACGCCCATCTCGCTGGACAAGGATACAACAATAAGCGGTGCCATAGAGATAGGCCCGGGCGCGGTGCTTGATTTGGTGGATTTTGATCTGGATGCTACGGGATCGACATTTTCTAATGACGGCAAATTGAGGCTTGAAGGCAGCCAGACTATAATCGGCCTTACAATGGACTCCGATTCGGGAGAGGTCGAATATTACGGCGATGACCTCTATACAGGACTAGTCGCGGGGAACAATTATTACGATCTTACTTTTACGGGGGGCGGGACATACCAGTTGACGGCCGATCTTGACGTCAATAATAACCTCACTCTTGCCCTTGATGACTGGTATGACGTGAACTGGTCCCACAGAACAAAGATAGCCGTTGACTCGGCGAAGGTTCCCGAAACCGTCGAAGATTTTATTTTGTACGTTGACCTTTCGCAGTTCGGTCCCGATTTTTTCGATGCGGTGAAATCCGACGGGTCCGATATAGTTGTCACTTCATTTGACGGCGTAACCGTACTTAAACGTGAGCTCGTGTCCATTGATAAAGACGCCCAGACAGGGGAGCTCTGGTTCAAGGCGGACAGGATCAGCGCAAGCGCTGATACGAGCTTCTATGTTTACGCGGGTAATGTTACCGCCGACCTTTCGAACGATACGGATCTCTGGTCAGGCGCCTACAGGGGGGTCTGGCATCTGGAAGACGACGAGAATGATTCTACTTCTGCCGCCCGGCATCTCACCAATAACGGCGCCGGTTCAGCTGCAGGGATACTGGGACAGGGTCGGGATCTCGAAAACGGGTCGTATCTTGAAGATCCTGACGCGGGTTCTTATATAAACGGAATGAAATCATTCACGCTTTCGTTGTGGGCCAAATCGGATGTTACGGGGGTCGATAAAGGTATAGTTACATGCGGCGATCCCGACGCGGATGGCCTCGAGATACACGGAATAGGCCTTCGTTATGACGCCGAAGGGCAGGACGGAGGTGGATCGGATGTAATCCGCGGGAGCGTGGGAGTGTTGGGGTATCCCGATAAGAGTCAGGTAAGGATCGAAAGTGCCGACAGCGCCCAGTCTACATCATGGCAGAATCTTGTTCTTACCTGGTCAAGGGGAGAGGAAGCGGCACTTTACATCGATGGCGCAGCTACAGCACCTACTTACAATACTCCTCCAAGAACGACTACATTATTCGGCGCGACCAAACTGCTTATCGGTAAGGGAGTTCTCGATACTGGAGGAACGGACGGATGGGATGGTCTGGTGGATGAGGTTAAGCTCCTTGATACGGCCCGATCAGCCAACTGGATACTTACCGAATTTAACAACCAGTCCGATCCCGGAACTTTCTTCAGCGCTGATGCCCAGGCCGGATCGATAGATATAGGAACAACAGGTTATAATATAACTATCGGAGGGGATCTCGACACTACCGCCGGAGGATTCAGTGGTTCGGGAACTATTACTTTCGATGACGCGAGCAGGATATCTAATATACTCGGCGATACTATCTTTTATAACCTGACCTGTTCTACTGCCGGCAAGAGACTCTTTTTCGAGGCGGGATCCACTCAGACCATTGCCGGGACCTTGACCATTATCGGCGCTTCCGGGAATCCGGTATACCTGGCAAGCACTTCACCAGGTACCCCCTGGTATATCGATCCCCAGGGTTCGAGAAGCGTGAATTATGTCAATGTAAGCGATTCGGTTAACGTAAGCGGAACGGTTATTAACGCCACAGATTCTGTTGATGGCGGCGACAATGTGGACTGGAACATAACTCCCTGATCAGTACCTAAGGTCAAGGGATATGTGGAACCTGCTTTTAGCGTATTCGGTCATAGGCTTATCTCCGGTAACAAAACCCCATTCGAGCCTGAGCGTGAATTTGTCGTAAAGATTGATCCGCATTCCGGTGCCTATGCTGGCGAGGTTCATGTTCTTTTCCTCGGTGGTGCGATCGCCGCGTTTTTCGCCGTATCCGTAGTCAAAAAAAACGATTCCGGTAACCGCGTCACGGAGAAGCTTATCGGAAAAAGGCAGTTTGATGTGGATGGGCAGAAATGATCCCGGAAGCAGAAGCTCGAAATTCGACCGGAACGCGTTATCGGCTAGATAGTCTCCAGGAGGATATCCTCTAATAGTGTCAATGCCTCCAAGGCTGTATTGTTCCTGGGGCGGAAGCATTTCACCGGCGACCTGCCCAGAAAGACGCACCACTCCTTGAATGCCCAGATCAAGTGCGACCCTGTGTGTCAGGTCGCCTTTTGCTATGAAAAAAGTATTGCTCGTGTCCCTCGAAGAAAATGGCGTCTTTCCACGGGCACCGAAACCGTTTATCCCCTGCGTAAGTTCGGGATTGATGTAGGTAACGCTGCCGGGGCGCTGGATAATGAAATTACCCCCGAACCTGAGAAGCCTGAGCCTGTCCCTGTTCAGAGTTCCGTCGGCTATGGTGGAAGTCTTGTCCTTGGCTTCGAAGCCTGTGTATAGCTCGCCAATGTACCGTCCTTTTGTGAAAAGGTCCTGGTGCACGAAAAAACTGCTGTTGGAGGAGCGGGATTCGAGCAGGAGTGGCGCGAAATCTTTTTTTGGGGAAGATTCACTGTAGCTGTACCCGTACATTACAGAAGTCCCGAAAGGGGTGATGGGGACCGAATGATACCCGTAGATGCCCCAGAAATGCTCACCGAAATTATACCCGGTTATCAGTATGTCATCCACAAAAAGCAGATTATTGTGCCGCAGCCCCCATCCCAGCCTGTCCTTGCCGGAGGAAACCACTCCCTCTCGGTCATAAGTGAAGCTCGGATGAACGGGGAAGGTTGTTTGGGCGTCGAGCAGCACATCCGTGGTTCCCGGTTTATCACCGGCGTAAAGTGTGGATTTCACGACCCTGTCTGGGTTTTTGTTCATTTCATATAGATCACGTGCCATTTTATCATAGCGCAGGACTTCCCCGGGGCGGGTACTCCAGTAATACTGCAGGCGTTCTTCTTCGAAGAATTTATGTTCTTTGATCTTGAGAGAACCGAATCTGGCCTCCACGACCTGGAGGGTAACCACTCCGTCGCGGACCTCCTGAGGCGGGATATAACAGGCGGCTATAACACCTTTTCTCAGGTATTCTCTTTCTACTTCCTTTGCCAGGGAATTAAGCTCTCCCATGTTAACTTCGCGATTTTCGTATTTTTCGATAAGGTGGGAGAACTGTTCCGGTTTGAACGTCTTGGTGCCTTTAAGAATGATCTTTTTGACAGAAAAACTGGGACCCTTGGTTACTTTTTCAGCTTCTTTTTCCTCTATGTCCGGTTTTTCCGGAGGAGGAGGCTGAAGTTCTTTCTGGACCTCACGGCGTATCTTACGGTCGACTTCCTGTGTGGCCTGTCCCACATCAGGCTGGGCGTGAGTAATGCGCTTTGAGAAAAATAAAGGCAGGAATACCAGGATAAATATCAAAAAAAAGCGATTTGTCGAGGTTTTCAATGTCGGAGACTCCTTAAAAAATCGAAAATATCCAATCACGTTCTTCGGATTTCTATATAGTTTACATAAGAGGTTCACGGTATTCAAACATTTTTGCAGCTTTTCAGCCGAATGGTTTTGTAAATAGCGGTTGAATTTTCGGTATATATCCATATAATATGTGAGTGTCCCCATCATCACCAACTAGGATGGTAATCTCAACATATGGAAACTTTCCTTAGTGACAAAAGCGACAAAAAAGAATACTGCGGGGTTTTCGGCATATTCGACCATCAAAATGCCAGGGAGATCACCTACCTTGGACTCTACTCTCTCCAGCACAGGGGAGAGGAGTCCTGCGGGATCGCCGTCTCTGACGGGAAACGTATCAGGCAGCATACAGGGATGGGCCTGGTTTCTGAGGTATTCAAGAATGATGATAAACTGAACGGCCTCACCGGCATGCGCGC
This sequence comes from Candidatus Omnitrophota bacterium, assembly GCA_014728045.1. Taxonomy (NCBI): domain Bacteria; kingdom Pseudomonadati; phylum Candidatus Omnitrophota; species Candidatus Omnitrophota bacterium. Next base: position 62,615 of record WJMH01000007.1, on the reverse strand, counting down.
CATAGGTCATGTTCGTTATTCCACGACCGGCTCAAGCATCCTGAGGAACGCCCAGCCCTTCATGATAAGCCACAACAAGATATCCGTTTCCATTGCTCATAACGGCAACCTCACCAACGCTGTGAAATTGAGAAGGAAACTCGAGGATAATGGAGCTATCTTCCAGACGACCATGGATTCGGAGATCGTGCTGCACCTTCTGGTCCGTTCCGGTAAGGACCTCTTCGAAGAACGCCTTAAAGACGCGTTAACCAAGTGCGAAGGAGCTTTTACAATGCTGTTTCTCACCGAGGACAAGCTGGTGGGGGTGAGAGACCCTTATGGTTTCCGGCCTCTTTGTCTCGGTAAAAAGGACGGCTCCTATGTGCTTGCGAGCGAAACATGTTCACTTGATCTCATTGACGCCGAGTACGTGCGTGATGTAGCGCCGGGGGAAATGGTTATTATTTCCGAGGAGGGGTTGGAATCAGTCAAGCCTTTCGGGGCAAGGAAGCCGTCTCCCTGCGTATTCGAGTTCATCTATTTTTCCCGCCCGGACAGCCGCATATTCGAAGACAGTGTTCTCGAGGTCCGCAAAAGACTGGGGCGCAAACTGGCCGCAGAGCATCCGGCTGACGCCGATATCGTCATGTCAATCCCTGATTCGGGTAATTACGCGGCTCTGGGATATTCTGAGCAGAGCGGCCTGCCTTTCGAATTCGGTATGATCAGGAACCATTATATCGGCAGAACTTTCATCCAGCCCTCTCAGGAGATGAGAAAACACGGGGTCAAGATCAAGCTCAATCCCGTTAAAGATATATTGAAAGGCAAGAAAGTGGTGGTCGTCGAAGACTCCATAGTAAGGGGTACGACCACGAGCGGGAGGATAAGAGCTTTACGTGAAGCAGGAGTGAAAGAGATACACATGAGAATAAGCTGTCCTCCGATCAAGTTCCCCTGTTTTTACGGTATAGATTTCCCCAGCAGAAAAGAGCTTATTGCAAACCAGCTTGAATCTATCGATGAGATCGCGAGGTTCATCGGGGTTGACAGCCTCAAATACCTGAGTCTTGAAGGCATGATGGATGCGGTATGCGGGGATAAAAGCACGTTCTGCGCAGCTTGTTTCAGCGGGAGATATCCGACTAAGGTACGGAAGAGGTCCGTAAAAGAAGCGTTTGACAGTAAATAGTGTCTCTCATGAAGGGAGTGCATGTCTATGTCACTTGAATGGTGGGAATATTATGAGGTCAAAGGTAACCTCAGGATCCTGCAGGAAGAAGTCGAGCGCCTCACGCTCGAGATCCAGAAACTTCGCGAGGACCTGAAAGAACTAAAAAACGAAAAATAAGTCTTTTAACCGGAGATCATCTCATAACATGGCTGAAGGCGCAGGGGACAGGTTCCAGAACCAGACCAAATATCTCCGGAACAGGATGCCCGGGGGCTATCTTGACCTTGATTCACGCCCAGGGGTCTATAAGACATATTCTGAGGCCGAAACAACAAGCCTTCCTTCACCGGAACCTCCGGAAAACCTTGATTTCCATAATGTCGTGAAGACGAGAAAGAGCGAGCGGGATTTCACTGACGAGCCACTTTCCTTGCAAGAAGTCTCTTATCTGCTTTGGGCTTCAACAGGTCTATCCAGGGAGGAACATGGTTATGAATTCCGCACGGCACCTTCGGCGGGTGCGTTGTATCCCATTGAAACCTATATCGCCTCGAATAATATCTCGGATAACACCCCCGGCATTTACCACTATTCGGTGCAAGATCACAAGCTGGAACTTCTAAACAAAGGCGACATGAGACAGAAGACCGCTGATGCTGCGCTGGGGCAGGGTATGTGCGCCCGTGCTGCGGTCATTTTCATGTGGACTGCTGTTTTCCAGAGATCGAAATGGAAATACGGCCAGCGTGCATACCGATATGTCTACCTTGATGCGGGTCATATCGCGGCCCAACTATCCCTTGCCGCTGTAAGCCTGGGGTTGGGAAGCTGTCAGATAGGAGCTCTTTTCGATGACGAGGTCAACGGTCTTTTGGGTGTTGACGGCAAAGAGGAGAGTGTCCTTTACATGAGCGCGGTAGGCCGACCTTTCAGCAAATAACAACTATTTTCCCTAAAGTACTCATTAAAAAAATATATTAGCTTGACAAGTATAAAAACTTGCTATATACTTGTAACAAGGAGTGTGTTATGAAAAAGAACAGATTTAAATTTTCCGCAACGGTCTCGGACAGGGGACAGATCTTCATACCCAAGGCTCTTCAGGAGTATTTTAATATAAATTCGCGCGACAAAGTGGTTTTCGTCGTTGAAGATAACGGTAAAGTGATATTTCTCAAGAACAATAAGAAGGAGGTGAAGGGATGAAAAAGCGCAAATATACGCATTATTGCGCGGTTACAGAACTATACTGTGGCAGGAAAAGGATTACCGGAAAGAAGCTCGTCAGCCCCAACCACAAAAGCGTTGAACCTCACAAGAAGAGTATCGGTGATATTTATAAAAAGTACTACAAGAGCCAGGTTGAAGAACTGTATCGGGCGATAAAGAGTGACTAGATTTCGGTCAGGCATTTTTTAAACGATTAGTTTTTGGCCAATATCTGCATAATTTTCGGTTTATAGCCTCATTTTCTCCCTCACAGCGCTTTTTATCCATTGAATTTTAATGTTATACATACTATAATATCCATCTCAAACTGGCATAATAAAATCCACTATATTTGATGCAAGGAGATTACCTCACATGAACGAGAAAGATCTTATACACAACGCCACGGAACATTTCGCTGAACTTGTCAGGGAACAGCTGGACCGGATCAAGATAATGAAAAAAGAGCAGTCTTGGACCGATTACAGTGAGCTGGAACCGATATTGATCGGGGTCTGCTGGGGCGACGGTATCGGTAAGATAATATCCAAGCATTCCCAGCGCGTTCTGGAACACATGCTCAAAGAGGAGGTTTCGCGCGGGAAGGTGGAATTCCGCCAGATCTCGGGTCTTACCATAGAGAACCGTGTCAAGCACGGGAAAGCCATACCTGATGAGGTGCTCGAAGAGATCAAGGCCTGTCACGTCATTCTCAAAGGGCCTACCACGACACCGCAGGCAGGCGACAAATGGCCCAATATCGAAAGCGCCAATGTTGCTATGAGGCGTGAACTGGACCTTTTCGCTAATGTGCGCCCGGTAAAAATAGCCTCAGAAGGGATCGATTGGACATTTTTCAGGGAGAATACCGAAGGGGCCTATGTTCTTGGTTCGAGGGGGTTGGATGTCAGCGAGGACCTGAGCGTGGATTTCAAGGTGATAACTGAACCGGGGGCCGAACGCATTATACGGCTTGCCTTTGAATATGCCCGGCAGAACGGGTATAAAAAGGTTACTGCTGTGACCAAAGCCAATGTGGTTAAGACGACCGACGGAAGATTCTCCCGTGCGGCCAAGCGCATAGCGGAAGAATACGCAAAGCACGGCATAGAGCAGGACGAATGGTACATAGACATAATGACCGCCAAGCTGCTCGATCCGGCAAGACGGAAGGATTTCCAGGTAATGGTCCTGCCCAATCTTTACGGTGATATACTTACCGATGAGGCCGCCCAGATGCAGGGCGGAGTCGGCACGGCCGGCAGTGCCAACATAGGGAAAAAGTGGGCCATGTTCGAGGCGATCCACGGAAGCGCTCCGCGCATGGTGGATGAAGGCAGGGATATCTACGCCGATCCCTCCTCCATGATAAGGGCAAGCGCAATGCTGATACGACATATTGGTTTTCCAGAAAGAGCCCACCAGCTTGAGATGGCGCTTGAGGTATGCGGACAGTTCGAGAAAAAGCTCAAAATTACCGGACGTGATACCGGCGCAACGGGCGAGGAATTCACCTCATATATCCTTGAGTGGGTAGAAAACCCCAAGCTAGAAAAAAAATGGAAGGAATATACGGGCGCGTAAAAAACACGGGTCTATTCGATAATGAAGAACATTCAGCAAAAAGAAGGTATACTGGTCATAGATTTCGGGTCGCAGTATGTACAACTCATCGCAAGAAGGATACGAGAGAGCCATGTCCATTCGGTAGTTGTTCCTCCTACGATATCCGTGGAGGAGATAAAACGGATAGATCCCTGCGGGATCATTCTTTCGGGCGGTCCTTCAAGCGTGTATGACAAAAAAGCTCCTTCCTTTGACAAGAAATTCGTTGAACTTGGCATTCCAGTTCTAGGCATCTGTTACGGCATGCAGCTCATAGGCAAGCTCATGGGTGGCCATATACGAAGAAGCGGTAAACGCGAGTATGGGCGTACCCTAGTCAAATTCAAGAGAGACAATAAGCTTTTCAAGGGGATAGACCCGGAAGGCGTTACGTGGATGAGCCATAGGGACAAGGTTGAAGCCCTCCCCGACGGTTTCAGGGCGATAGCCGGCAGTGAGAACACCAGTTGCGCCGCATTCAGCAATAACAAAATGAAGATCTACGGTGTCCAGTTCCACCCTGAGGTCGTGCATACCGAAAACGGCAGGAAGATGCTGAAGAATTTTCTTTTCGAGGTCTGCGGATGCAAAAGGACTTGGACCATGAAATCGTTCATACAGCACAAGATAGACGCTATAAAGGACCAGGTCGGTGATCAGGACGTCATTCTGGGGCTTTCCGGCGGCGTTGATTCGACCGTGAGCGCCGTTCTGCTTCATATGGCTCTCGGCAAAAAGCTTCACTGCATACTGGTCGACAACGGGCTTCTCAGAAAGGATGAGGTTGAAAGGGTCAAGGATCTTTTCGGTAAGCATATACGCCTTGACCTCAGGGTAGTGGATGCAGAAAAGCGTTTCCTCAAAGCGCTAGAGGGGGTTACAGATCCCGAAAAAAAACGCAAGATAATAGGTAATACCTTCATAAGGGTATTCGAGGAGAACGCCAAGAAGATCAAGAACGCTACTTTTCTTGCGCAGGGGACCTTGTACCCCGATGTCATAGAGTCACAGACCTTTTTCGGCGGTCCCAGCAAGACCATTAAATCCCATCATAACGTGGGAGGTCTTCCCAGGAAAATGGGGCTTAAACTGGTCGAGCCGCTCAGGGACCTTTTCAAGGACGAGGTCCGTGAGGTGGGGCGTGAACTGGGCCTGCAGAGCGAAATAACCGATCGCCAGCCTTTCCCGGGTCCGGGCCTGGGGGTCAGGGTGATAGGGGCCATCACAAAGAAAAGGCTCGAAACCCTTAAGGAAGCCGACTGGATAATCATGGATGTGGCCAAGGACCGCGGGATCTATAAAAAGACATGGCAGATATTCGGAGTACTTCTTCCGGTAAAGAGTGTGGGGGTGATGGGAGACGACCGCACTTACGAGAATACCATCGCTATCAGGGCGGTCACGAGTGTCGACGGCATGACAGCGGACTGGGCGAAGATACCCTATGAGGCGCTCGGAGAGATGTCCAACCGGATAATCAATCAGGTCGAGGGTGTCAACAGGGTAGTATATGATATCAGTTCAAAACCTCCAAGCACCATAGAATGGGAATGATGAGATACGCAAGAGTAGAAGTCCGTGACAAAAAAGGCGTCTATGACGCTGTTGCCGAAGCTCTTAAAACGGATATACTTGACCTGGGCATAAAGACGGTCCAGGATGCCGAGTATGTGCAGGTTTACACCTTTCTCGGTGATTTCACCAAAAATACCATAAAAAAGATAGCCAGCGATATCCTTACCGACAAGGTCTCGCAGGAATACCATTGCGAAGGCGGTTTCCACAGGGATGTCTCCGGGAACAGACATGTAGTCGAAATCGCATATAATCCCGGGGTCATGGATCCGGTGGAAGAAAGCGTGAAAAAAGCCATAAAGGATATGGGGGTGAAAGGGATAGAATCGGTAAGCACTTCCAAAAAATATGTTCTTACTGGGAAAGTTCCCCGCGCTCAGCTTGAGAAGATCACAGAAAAGCTCCTTTACAATAAGGTTATTCAGCATGTAGTGACCCACAAGGAAGAACAAAAAAAGACAGCCACTTACAGGTTCGAACCTGTCCAGGTCGGGATCATCGGGGCCAGCGACAAGCAGCTGATGGAGATCTCCCGGGATGGGCAGCTGTATCTGAACATTGAGGAAATGAAGGCCATACAGCGGCATTTCACGGACCTTAAAAGAGATCCTACCGATTGCGAACTTGAGACCCTTGCGCAGACATGGAGCGAACACTGCAAGCATAAAACGATGATGGGGTCGATAGAATACAACGGAAAGACCATAAAGAACCTCCTGAAGGAGACCGTTATGAAAGTTACCGGGGAGTTGGACCGTCCCTGGTGCGTTTCGGTCTTCAAGGATAACGCGGGTATCATTAAATTCGATTCAAAGAACAATATCTGTTTCAAGGTGGAGACCCATAACCACCCTTCAGCGCTCGAGCCCTACGGAGGCGCGGAGACGGGTATCGGAGGGGTCATACGCGACCCCATGGGTACAGGCAGGGGATCCAAGCCTATAATCAACACTGACGTCTTTTGTTTCGGCATGCCTGATATGCCGCAGTCAAAGGTCCCTAAAGGCGCCCTGCATCCCAGGAGGGTGCTTAAAGGCGTCGTCAGCGGCGTGCGCGATTATGGGAACAAAATGGGGATACCAACCGTCAACGGCGCGGTATGTTTTGACCGGAGATACACCGGTAATCCCCTGGTCTTCTGCGGCAATGTTGGAATAATGCCTAAACAATTCTCGACAAAGAAGGTCTGCCCGGGTGATCTTATACTGGCCGTTGGCGGCAGGACCGGACGTGACGGTATTCACGGAGCCACGTTCTCATCGGCCGAACTTACTACCGAATCCGAGAATATTTCTTCGACCGCCGTGCAGATAGGCAATCCCATCACGGAAAAAAAGATGCTGGATACCCTTATCAAGGCGCGTGACCTCAAGCTCTATGAGGCTATAACCGATTGCGGGGCCGGCGGGTTTTCAAGCGCGGTCGGTGAAATGGGCGAAGATACCGGGGCGGAAGTGCACCTTGAGAAGGCGCCGCTCAAGTATGAAGGCCTGAAACCCTGGGAGATATGGGTTTCCGAGGCACAGGAAAGGATGGTCCTTGCCGTTAAGCCGAAGAACTTGAGGCGCATAATGGAGATATTCAAAAGCGAGGACGTGGAAGCTACCGTTATAGGCAAGTTTACCGATACGAAAAAACTGCGGCTTTTTTACAAGGGGCACATGGTATCGGACCTTGATATGTCATTTCTGCATGACGGTCTTCCGAAAGTAACGCGTAAAGCCGTGTGGAAGCCTAAAAAAGAGGACAGGAACGCCCTTCCCAGGAAAAGAGCGGATCTGTCAAATGACCTTCTGAGTGTTCTTTCCGCATGGAATGTATGCAGCAAGGAATGGATCATCCGCCAGTATGATCACGAGGTTCAGGGAGGCAGTGTCCTCAAACCTATGGTGGGAGTTGATAATGACGGGCCTGCGGACGCTTCAGTAACAAGACCGCTTTTCAGCAGCCGAAAGGGGATAATCCTCTCGAACGGGATAAATCCATCTTACGGGGATATCGACCCTTACTGGATGGCCGCCAGCGTCATTGACGAGGCGTTGCGGCAGATCGTAGCCGTGGGCGGCGACATTGAAAGAACCGCCATCCTCGATAATTTCTGCTGGGGAAATACCGAAAAACCCCGGCAGCTGGGCGGACTGGTCAGGGCATCCCGGGCATGTTACGACATGGCGAAGGTATACGGGACCCCGTTCATATCCGGTAAGGACAGCTTGAACAATGAGTTCAATACAGGCAAAAAGACCGAATCGATACCGCCGACGCTTTTGATCTCTGCCATTGGCGTTGTCGATGATGTCGCCAAGACGATCTCCTCCGACGCGAAAAGCCCGGGTAACCTTATCTATCTGGTGGGTAAGACATACCAGGAGCTGGGGGGCAGCCAGTATTTCCGTGTCCGGGGCAAAAAGGGAGGCATGGTCCCGCGCGTGGATCCGGTCAAGTCCCTCAAGTTGATGCGGAAGCTCTCCGGCGCCATACGCGAGGGGCTTGTTGAATCGGCCCATGACTGTTCCGAAGGAGGCCTTGGTGTTGCCCTCTCCGAGATGCTCTTCGCCGGAGGATTCGGTGGCAGCGTGAACCTCAGGAAGGTGTCCAGAACGCGTTCCATAAAAAGGGATGACGTGTTGCTTTTTTCCGAATCCAATTCGAGGTTCATTGTCGAGATAGAACCCGGCAAAAAGGAGCAGTTCGAAAAGGCGCTAAAAGGCATGCCCATTGGATTGATCGGCGAGGTGGAAGGGACGGGCAGGCTTATTATTAATGGGCTTAATGGAAAAACCGTTGTGAATGTCCCTGTCGGATCATTGAAGAAAAGTTGGCAAAAACCCTTCAAAAGGCTGATGCATGAAAAAAGTTAAAACAATAGTATTGCGCACGGCTGGCACCAATTGCGACAAAGAGACCGCTTATGCCTTCCAGCAGGCTGGAAGCGAAGCGGATCTCGTGCACATAAACACGTTGGTTTCCGGGAAAAAGAAACTCGCCAACTACCATATTCTTGCCATCCCGGGCGGTTTCACCTACGGGGATGACGTAGCCAGCGGCAAGATCCTCGCCAACGAGCTCAGATTCAAGTTAAAGGGGCAGTTGTCCGATTTTGTCGATCACGGCAAACTGGTGATCGGTATCTGTAACGGTTTTCAGGTGCTCGTGAAAATGGGCCTTCTTCCGCGTCTTTCAGGGAAAAAAGACAGCCCGGTCGAATCCACTCTCAGCCTGAACGATTGCGGTAAGTTCCAGGCAAAATGGGTCCACCTTAAGCGGGAGGATGAAACCGGATGCGTCTGGACAGTGGGACTTCCGGATATCGTATATGTACCGATAGCCCATGCCGAGGGCAAATTCATACCCAGGAATAAGAGCGTGCTCGATACGCTGAAGCGGAACGAGCAGGTTGTGTTCCGCTACTGTGACAGCAAGGGGGAACGCAGGGGCTTTCCGTACAATCCCAACGGTTCGGTCGATGACATAGCCGGCATAACCGATCCTACCGGCCGGATACTTGGAATGATGCCGCATCCGGAAAGACATATCAGCTACCTGCAGCATCCAAATTGGAGAAGGCTCTCGCCCAATGCAGATAACATGGGCATTGGCCTGAAAATCTTTAAAAATGGTGTCAATTACGTTAAGAATCATCTATAATATATTATCAGTAAATGGTAAAAGGAGCACAAGATGAACGCAGAGGGCGATGACAAAAGAGAATTCTTAAGGGTGGATTATGAAACCCCGCTGAACTTCAAGGTTCTTAAAGAAGACAAACTCACGGCAAAATCCGATGTGCAATCACGGAATATAAGCGCCTGCGGGCTGCTTTTCCGCACATCTACAGATGCGTCAATACCATCGCTTTCGAGTATTGTCTGGATAGAGCTTGACCCGAAAATGATGAACATATGCGCCGAAATAGAGAATGACCTTGTGATCCACAATAACGGTGTCTACGGCCGGGTCGTGAGGATAGCCGAAGGCGAGCCCGGCAAATCATACGATATCGGCATCTGTTTCCTGCGGAAAAAGGACATGACCGAAGAAGAAATCAAACAGCTTTTGAAAGAATGAGGCAGATATGGAAACACTGAAGAACTTTTTTATTGGCCTTTTCGTTATATTGCTCTCACTGATAATAATCGCGTTGGTATTCCTGGCATGGCCGGTGCTTATAGGGATAAGCTCGTTCCTCTTGACGGTCCTGGCGGGCATACTTTTCGTGGTCCTCCTTTTCTATATCGTCGTGCTTGTGGGGCATCTTACCAGGCAGATAATTACAAGGAAATGATCGGCCGGGATCATAAGTTCCGGTCTGGGCGGTCAACTCTTCCAGTTTGAGGATGTAGGGCCGCCATGGTTAAATCCTGCTGAGAGATCGATCATGGATTCTGCAACATACTTAAAATACACTTCGTTAAAAGAACGGGAGTTCGAGTCCCTCTGCAAAAGATGCGGCAGATGCTGCGGGGCTTCAGACGACCCCTGCGCCAATCTTGTCCGTGTGGCAAGCGGCGAGTACTTCTGCAGGGATTACAACAACAGGTTGGGACCGCAGAGAACCGTATCGGGCAAGGAATTCAACTGCGTCTCGATCCGCGAACATATAGGCGCGGGGACTTTAAGGCATGGGTGCGCGTACAGGGATATTGTTTAAGGGGAAAACGGGGAAGATATGTCCATAACCAATAAATTCAAGCTTACCGATGAAGAGATATTCGAATATCATCTGGGCGGTAAGATAGCTCTGGATCTTACGAAGCAACTGGCTAACCAGAAAGACCTCAGCATGGCCTACACGCCCGGTGTGTCAAAGATATGCGAGGCCATAAAAAATGATGCCAGGCGCGCCTATTCTCTTACCTCAAAAGGGAACCTTGTGGCCGTTGTGACCGATGGCACGGCTGTTCTTGGTCTTGGCAACATAGGAGCACTGGCCTCCATTCCCGTAATGGAGGGTAAAAGTGTTCTATTCAAGGCTTTTGCCGGCGTTGACGGATGGCCGGTGCCCCTTGAGGGAGTGCTTGGTGACGATGGACGGACCGATGTCGATAAGTTCGTTGAAGCGACGGTGAATGTGTCCGGTATGTACGGAGGCATAAACCTGGAAGATATCGCGGCTCCGGCATGTTTTGAAATAGAGGACAGGCTTGACCAGATGCTGGAGATACCGGTATTTCATGATGACCAGTGGGGAACGGCCATAATAACCCTTGCTGCTGTTAAGAATTACTGTATTCTCTCCGGCAAGTCGCCGAGGGACCTTAAAGTTGTCGTAAACGGCGCCGGGGCAGCCGGTTTGAGAATAGCAGAAATGATAAAAGCAGAAGGCGTAACCGATTGCATATTATGTGATTCCAAGGGGACGCTCAACATGTCCCGGACGGACCTCAATAAATACAAGCAGGTGCACGCGGTAGATACCGATAAACGCACTCTTGAGGACGCGATAAAAGGATCTGACGTCTTTATCGGCGTGTCCGTGGCTGGTTGCCTCAACAAAGAGATGGTGCTTTCCATGGCGGATTATCCGGCCATATTCGCCATGGCCAATCCGGTGCCGGAGATCATGCCGGATACCGTAAAGGAATGCATGCAGGGGCGTGAATTCGTGATGGCGACAGGCCGGTCGGATTACCCCAATCAGGTGAACAACGTGCTCGGGTTTCCTTTTATCTTCCGCGGAGCGCTTGATGTCAGGGCGAGCAAGATAACCATGGGTATGAAGATCGCCGCAGCAGAAGCTCTCGCAGCATTGGCAAGAGAGGAATTCGTCCCCGACGTCGTAAAAAAAGCATATAACCGCGAATTCGTCTTCGGCACCGATTATATTATCCCCACGCCCTTTGACCCCAGGATAAAGAGATGGGAGTCTGCTGCCGTCGCCCGGGCGGCCATTGAAGAAGGAACCGCCTCCCTGCGAGAAATACCCTCCTACCAGTGAACTTCCAGGTAAGTTTGCCTTTGTTATGACCATAATGTAATATTAATTATGCGGCATTCATCGTGATTTACGATCCGAAAGGGGGAGGATGGACAGATTCTTCTATAATCTTGAATGCTTTTTGAAGCAGCATATCTCGCGAGGCAGATTCATTAAGCTGCTTCTGGGAGGGGCTCTTTACTTTATTTCGAATAATGCCCTCCTGAAATATGCTTTCGCCAGAACAGCGCGATCCGGTGGGAGGCCCAAGAAGAACATAAAGGGAGACCACGACCTGGTCGTTTCCAAAGGACCGGATCCCTACAATAATACAGAAAAGGCCATTGAGGGCATTGGGGGGATGGACCGTTTTGTCAAAAAGGGGGACGTGGTCTTCCTCAAGGCGAATATTTCCTGGGACCGGTCTCCCGAGCAGGCGGGCAACACTAACCCCTATGTTGTTGCCGCACTTGTCGATATGTGTTACGCAGCGGGTGCCAAACGCGTCAATATGTCAGATAATACATGTAACGAAGCTCGCAGATCTTATGACAACTCCGAGATACCCAGGGTCGCCCGTGAAAAAGGCGCTTATGTTCACTTTGTCGATAACTGGAACGTTGTCAAAGCAGAGTTCCCCTATCGCAGCCCCATGCATGACTGGCCGATCTACAGGGAAGCGGTTGAATGTGACGTCTTCATAAACGTGCCCATTCTCAAGCATCACAGGCTAACAGGGCTCACGCTCTCGATGAAGAACCTTATGGGCGTTTGCAGCGGTACCCGGGGGCTGATCCATGCGGGAATAGGGCGCAAGCTCGCGGACCTGACCGATTACATAAGTCCGGAACTAACCGTGATCGATGCTACTCGGGTGCTTTTGAGGAACGGACCCAGCGGGGGCAGTCTTGATGATGTCGCAAGGATGGACACAGTTATCGCGGGCACCGATCCCGTTCTCGCCGATTCCTATGCCTGCACGCTTGTGGACAGGGATCCCATGTCCATAACCTATATTGAACAGGCCGTCAGGCTCGGCTACGGGTCGGCTGACCTGACCAAGGCGGATATACTCAAGGTCAAGGGGGGCAGATGAAAAAACTCATCTTTTTGCGAAGGGTCTCCCAAGGCTTTTTCCTGCTGCTTTTCATATATATACTATGGTCAACCACCTATCCATTGACGGGGTTATTGCCGCCAGAGACTTTTTTTAAGACGAACCCTTCGATCATGCTCTTTACATCAATTAGCGAAAGAGTACTCCTGGCCGGTCTCATTTTTGCGGGGCTGATGCTGGTGCTCACGTTCATTTTCGGCAGGTTCTACTGCGGATGGGTTTGCCCCCTGGGTACGATGATTGATGTAACAGGGGCTCTTAAAAAGCGGAAATATATCCCTGATAACGGTTTGAATAGCAGGATCCGCAAGGGAAAATTCATTATCCTGGGCGTTATTTTCATATTCGCGCTTGCTGGTATACAGCTAGCATGGGTACTTGACCCGATGACAATAGTCGCGAGGTTCGTCTCGCTCAATCTGATACCAACGGTGACGTTACTTATCGACAGGACGTTCGTATTGATCATCCGGAATTTTGAACTATATGGTGGTTTTTATGACCTCTACCGTGGTCTGAAAACCACCTTTCTCGGGGTAAATGTCCATTATTTTTCGAATTCACTTATAATATTTGCTGTGTTTGCCGCTGTCTGCGGGGGGTCACTATTCATCTCAAGGTTATGGTGCAGGAGCGTGTGCCCCCTGGGTGCTTTTTACGCGCTGGTGGCAAGATTTTCACTTCTTCGGCGTGTAGTGGATAAATGCACTGATTGCGGTGTGTGCGTGGAGATGTGCAGGACAGGGGCCATAACCGGAGCAGCTTCTTATAACTCCGGTGAATGTATTCTCTGCATGGATTGCATTTATTCCTGTCCCCAGAAAACCACCCGGTTTTCATTTATAAAACGGCAAAAAGCCCAAGAAGGGGATGACAGGGAGGAGGGTAGAGGCCTTTCACGCAAAAGTTTTCTTTTTCTTTTGCTTACTTCCATTTTCGCGCTGGGATACAAAAGGCGGAACCCTAACATGAAAAAAGGTGCCGGCCCGGTTATAAGGCCACCGGCAGCCTTGAAAGAAAAAGATTTTAATGACCGCTGTATAAGATGCGGTAACTGCATGAAGGTATGCCCGACCAACGGACTTCAGCCTGTAATGCTGCAGGCAGGGGTTGAAAGCCTGTGGACCCCTGCTCTTGTTCCCGAGATAGGTTATTGCGAATATCAATGCACTCTTTGCGGGAGCGTGTGCCCGACAGGGGCTATCACGGAACTGTCTCATTCGCGCAAGTTAACCATAAAGCTGGGCACGGCCATGGTAGACAGGTCGATATGTCTTCCATGGAATCATAAGTCAGATTGCATTGTATGCGAAGAGCATTGTCCTGTGCCGGATAAAGCTATAAAGGTGACAGAAGAAAGGCACAATGGCAAGATATTCAAAAAACCCTTTGTCGATCCAACTCTCTGTGTTGGCTGCGGCATATGCCAGGCGAAATGTCCGGTCAGACCGGATCGGGCGATAAGAGTTGACCCCTCAACAGCCGACAGGCTCTGATCCTTTTAACTCCACATAACATATTATATTTAAACAACCTACAAATACGTTAGGAAAATAAAAGCTATCTAACTATTTCTTGTGCTAACTTCGGTATTTTGCTATAATATTATAACTTTCTTATATATTAACCAGAGATACCAGTGCAAGAAAGATCATTATTGGCGGGGAAACATTTATGTCGGGGTATTTAACAAAATACAAAATATTTACAAGGATTGTGGTGTTAGCTGTATTGTGTCTTTTCATGGTCAACAATATCGCTTGGGCCAATCCTGACATATTCCGGTCTGATTCCGGCATACAAAAACTCCAGCCAGCATTACTTTCATGGGCTACACCGGACCGCGCATTCCTTGAATTCAGTATTCAGTCTTACATTGAATCTTTCCATATGCCGCTTAAAGACCTGGAGCTGCATTTATACCCAAATATAAAAGGCAAGAGAGTAGATATCCATTTCGACAGGAAGATCCGGATAGGCAAAGAATGGCTTGTTCCTTGTTTTGTCGAGAATAAAAAATTCAATGTACTGATTAACCCGGAAGACAATTCCTTACGTATTCCCTCGGATGACATCGCGGGGTCCTTAAACACCCAAGATTCCTCCCATATCGATGCTCAGGTGGAGAGAATGGTCATAAGCATTTCTTCTCTGGGGCATAATGATGGTCTTTTTGATGCGATGGAGCCTTTGTCCATATTCGCGACCTCCCTGCAGATGATAAAGGAATTTACGCTGCTTGGTGCCGAATCCCGCGCTTTCATGGATTTGCATATGAGCGGGTTATCGATCGCATTAAGGTTCAAGGATCTTTCTAATACGCTGAGCCATGCTTTAAAGCGGAAAGGGACCCTGTCATTTGATGAAGCGGTGGGGTTTCTTACGGAACTAGTTGAGATCTACGACCGGTTAAGTTTTATTCGACGTGACCTTTTGGAAAAGAAGCGTATATATCCCGAAGCTAAAGATCCTGATACCCAGGACGATTACTTGAAAATAGCAGTAGAAACACTTGATGAGGCCATGACACTTGTCGATAACCGCATAGCCTTTGCCACGGGAGAGATGCGCAAGGCACAGGTCTCGCTCGATGAGATGGTCCGTGAATTGGCGGAAGAGGATCAGTTCAAGGATTATTTGAGAATAGAGGGTGAACCTGAAAAAGTAAACGTGCTCGGCGATAAATTGTCGTTAAGGAGCACACTTATAAATATTCTAAATAACGCGCTGCATTTCGCCCGTGACAGGAGAGGCGATTCCGCCGAGATCAGGATATCCCTTGACCGAGAGGATAAGTGGGCCAGGGTGACCATCTCTGATAACGGCCCCGGGATCGATGAAAAAATGCTTCGCGAGGATCCCGAAACCGGAAGACCCGTTTTATTCCGACTGAGAGCCACCGCAAGGGATGGCGGAACAGGCATAGGACTTGCTGAAGCCTGGGTTACAGTCACAGAATGTAAAGGGTCCATTACCGCGGAAAATGCAGAGGCCGGAGGCGCGAAGTTCACGATTGAACTGCCGCTTTCAGATGATACGAGAGGCGTGCCCGGGGATAAATCCAAAAAGAGAACCGGTTCCGGTCCGGCAGACAATATCTACCAGTTCAAGGTTCCCGGCACAGAGATCACAGGTCCCAACTGGTTTAAAACAGGCGAATCCCCCGAAGTGCTCTCAGAAGGCGGTGCGATACACTGTAATTATCTTTTGGCATATGATCCGGTCAAGCATATAGGCGCGATTACCCATACTAACCTGTCAAACCTGCATGAATTATCCTATGATAAAGCCGTGAGAGCGGTCGCGCTGGGCGTTAAGGACATGTCGAACGTGCTTTCGAGTCTCGGTGCCAATAAGGCAAGGCTGCAGTTCATTATCATAAGGCGCGATCTTAAAAAGAGCGGGCTTGCGCAAAAGCTTTCTCTCGATAATCACAGGCTTCTGGCCGGAGCTCTTTACCGCATGAAGCTTCCGTTCAAGACAGCTGTTACCGAAGGAAGTTCTGTCATGCTTGACCTCAGGGACGGTACGGTTAAAGACCCTCTCAGGAAAGTGGTGGCCAGATTCAGCCCGTTAAGCCGCGTGCACGAACTTGACAACTTGCTTCAGGAAGTAGGCAAACTCTTCGCTATGGCCCTCCTACCTCTAGCTTTTCTTGTCTTTCTGGTATCCGCGCCGGTGATCATATTTACCTCAAAAGGGCCGGTATTCTACAGACAGCGCAGGATAGGGGAAAGAGGAAAGCCCATAACCGTATGGAAGTTCCGAACGATGACGACCGAGAAAGACCCCGCTCAAAGAAAGGTCACCTTTTACGGAAAGCTCGTGAGACTGCCGGGTTTTGATGAGCTGCCGCAGCTTCTTTCGATAATAAACGGGGATATGCAGTGGTTCGGCCCAAGGCCGTACAGTCCTGACGAAATAGACCAGGCATACATAGATGATGTTCTGCACGGGATCAAACCCGGTTTATTCAGTCTTCGTGCGCTTAAAGTCCATGGAGAAGGATGGCAGAGAAATACCGACATACCGAAGAAAGAGACCGACCTTGAATACCTGAGGCAAAAGTCCTGGATATACGATATCGAGATCCTCTTAAAAACTATCGTCTTCGTGCATATCAATGGATTTGCCAAAAGGATCATCTCGTTGCTGGGCAGGAACAAAAAGGGGATCTTGATGTCCCTGTGCGTATTCAGTCTGCCAGCTCTGGGTGCGATAGCAGCTTCTGGTGTTCCGGCTGCGGTTTCTGCTTCTGCGGGAAGCTCCGGCTTCTTTCACGGTTTTACCCCCGTCTTTGTTACCGTAGCACTTCTTTATCTTACCGGCGGAATATTCAAGATGGTCAGCGGAGCAGGGCCCATCGGTGGCAGTATGCCTCTGCCGGACCAGGATATTATCAGGCCGATCATCGGTCAGAAAGTAAGGGAGCTGCTGGATTCGGATCCCTTTTTCAGAGCACGCGCGGAACGGATCCTCGCCACCAGCGCGGCACATATAGCAAAGCGAATCAAGGCCGTAAAACGTCTTTCAGCCGATATGCAGCAATATTTGCTTGATATCTCCCCCAGCATAATTGCTTCATCGGTGGCCGCGATCCCCCTGGCGGAATTTATGCAATCGATTAAGGATAACAGGTTCCTGATAGAGCAAGAGGTGAAGAAGTATTTTGACCAGCCGCATGAGAGAATACAGAGAATAAGACCTGCACAAAAGTCCGATACCGTTGAGTTCGGCAGGAGAGAGCCGGAGCCGGGCTACGGAGAAATATTGAAACGCGATCCTGAAAGTCGGAATAGAGGCGTTGAAACAAAACCGGAGTCCCCGGATATGGCTGGTGCAGATAAAGACACCTCCTTGCGAAGCGGGGTTACTGACGGTGATACCACTAATCCGCTTTTGATCAAGCATATCCGCAAGGGCATCGCAGTCGAGGTTGATGAAAAAAGCCAGACCGTCCAGAATATACGTCTGGATGGAACTATTTCCAGAGCGCCACCTGTTGAAGAGAAGTTCAGGGATAACGGTCTTTTTGCGAAGATCAGAAAAGCCAAAGATATCTCGCTCCTTTCGCAAATACTCGCCGGGAAAGAGAACTTCCGTAACCTCACGAATATTGAAAAACTGCACCTAGTGCATATAATCCAGAATGTATCATTGAGTATACTCATCGGCAAGGTCATTATAGGCAAAAAGAGCGTCAAGAGAGGGTCACGGCACATAACCCGCAGTGTTATTACTCATGTCAGGACCGGTTTCAGCGAAAACAGGCACGGTCTTCAGCCGACGATATGGTTGGGTGAAGTGCTCCTGGAAAGGATCTCTGTTCAGCAACTCGCGCAGCTTTTACTGGAAGAAGCGCAGCATATACTAAAACCGCCCCGCAAGATCGGTGGTGAATGGGTGAATCTCCATGGCAGTATCTCCGTGGCCCCTGATCCCTCAGTTGTTATCGAGCATGATGAAGACCTCCTTGACTCTATCGATATTTCCCCGATCTCTGAGCAGGAACGGATATTCCCGCAAAGGGGCGTTACCGAACAACCTGTCAGTTTCAAGCCGGAACCCGCGGACATGGCCAGATATGGTGATAACGGTGCCATCAGAAAAGGGCGCCTGGGTAAGATCGACTACGGGGGCCTATCCCACCGGGAAGAAGAACTCTCAACCGAGAATATGGAAGAGGCAGCCTGGCAGTTGTATCTGGAGGCCGGTGATATCCCGTCCCTTAAAGATGTCGCCGCAAGGCTCGGCATAAGCACGAGTGAACTTAAACAGCGCACAAGAAAACTCGACCACGTAAGAAAAGAGCTCGGCCTCAGGGGCACGTATTTTCCGCAAAGCGATCAGAGGAGACTATTTCAGAACCCAGAAGGCCGTTATTTAGAGGACCTTGCTTCTTCTCGCCATTTCCAGGAGGTCTTCGAACTTTATGAGAACAAGGATAGACGGCATCATGTCTGGAAACAGTCGATGACTTTCAAGAACGCGTTCTTCAGGGCTAAGATCATTAAGTTCATCGAGGAGATAGCACGGAACGTGAAAAAACCCGGCAGAGGAGATGTTCCACTTGAAGAGACGCTTAAAAGATGGTTCGCCAGGTATGATGACCCGATGCTACAAAAGCACGGCAAGAACAAAGCGCGGAAGATCATGGGGGTTATCGCCGAAAAAGGTTTCGATTTCGTGCTCAAGAACTTCCCCGGACAGGCCGAATATATCCTTTCTTTGCTGCAGGCAAAGGATTTCGGTCAGTCAACCCGAATAAGACTTGCATATGGACTGAAGCCGCATATTATCGGTAACCACAGGCTTATGGTGGTGGGAGCTTTTCCGGAGCTGAAGATGGATGTCCGGGACTTTGTCCTTTGGTGGCAGGATATTCGCGGGAACATGGAAGATGAGCAAATGGGCATCAAGAACGTTCGCCACAAATTCAAGAAATACAGGCCTGAATTCTTTTACAGATGGACTCTCGCTCGGGATGGTAAGCTCAATGAAAAAGAGAAGCAGCTTCTGAGGCAGGAGTTCGCCTCGACCGAGTGGGAAGGCGATATTGAATGGATGCGGCTTGCCGGCGGTCTTCATGATGAAGCGGCTCCGTATTTCGAAGGTTCCGTTGCCGTTATGATAAGCAAGAGCTTTTCCTGTCCTGGGTTCGAACTTCTTCCGGAAGATGTAAGTTATCAGACCGTCTCCTCCGATGAGGAAAAGGTGATGGATGAAGTGATCAGATTCGTCTGGCATCACTTCAAAAGGAGACATCCTGAGATATATGATCTATGGGAGGCATCAAAGACCGAACCTGTTTCCCTCGAGGAAGCGATAAAGGTTCGTGAATGCATAGAGGCCCTGACCGACAGAGACTTCCGTGAATGGGGCGGGCCGCTTAAGAGACTCAAGGATGGCAGGATACAGACCCCAACGAAAAGAGCTATGGATGTTTTCATTGAGGCTTTTTCCACCCCGAACATACCCTTAGAAAGAAGGGACTTTGAGCTTTCCTGGGGATCAAAGGAGGAATCTGTTGCGAACCTGAGATTCAAGCTTTCAAGATATGACCCCGACCTTTACCTTGAATGGGAAAGAATAGCCTTTAAAGGCGGGACGATAGACGAACAGGAGGCTCTGAGGAAAAAACTCCGCAAAATAGGCAAAACTCGTTTAAGCAGATGGCAGGCAGGTTCAGCGGGAAACAGTAACCTGTGTCCGTGGTTCAAAGGTTCCCTGCCATGTGTTGTAGCGGAAAGCTTCAGGACGGAAAAGTTCGATCTGGACGAGCTTGATATCTATAACTCCTGGAAAACGGAACAGGACGGGATAGATTCGGTACGCCACAAATTCAAACGTATCTTTCCCGGGCTTTACCGGGATTATCTGCGGCTTGAAGAAGATCCCGCAAATGAGGCGTTTCGCCAGGATCTGCGGGCACGATTCGGCAACTTAAAGTTCAAGGACGTAAGGGAAAAAGGTCTTAAGCATGCAACAAACAGGGCTGCGGCGCCATATTTTGAAGGAAGTTTCAGCAATATGATACGCAAATCTTTTCCCGTGCTGTTTGCTGGGCATGATAATAAGCCAGAAGCGCCTGATATGGCAAGTGAAGAACTTTCGATCGATGATACCGACCGTATCCTATGCGAGCTTATCGAATACATGAAAAGACATGGCGCAAACAGCGATGAGAATGTTCGGAGCCTTATGGTTGAACTCGGGTTATCACCTCGGGAAAATGCTGTATGTGCGGCTATAAATAAAACTACGACCGAAAAAGGGCATTATAGGCAGGCCCTTTTAGCTGAAAGGAAGGCAGCGCAACTGAGCGAAATATGCCTCTCTTCAGAAGCTGTTCCGAGGCGGGTTTTTGGAGAGATCGGAAGATGTGCCTATGAACTGGCTGTCAATTGTATTAGAAACGGTTTCGGGGGAATCATACTTATCGAGACCGAAGAACAGGATGATGATGTTCTTTTCAGGATCACGGCTCGTGACCTGGGCCCCGGGATAGAAGACCTTGAAAGAACCAGAAAGATGAGCTTTGACGAGGGATATATGTATAAGGGGCGGGGGCATGGGTTCAGGACAATTACCGGAGAAAGTTCACCTTTCAGAAAGGGGCGAGTGGTCTACAACACGAATGGTAAGTCCTGGGTGCTTGATGCCAGTACCGGCAAGTTCAGAATGACCGGAGGAAGCCGGATCTCAAAAGGCGTACAGGCGAAACTGGAAATCACTAAAAATGAACTTTCCGGGGAAAGTGTGATAAAAGGTGATCCTCCCGCCAGCCTGTTCTCTCTGGATAAGGATTACGCGATAGAAAAAGCTCCACGCATTGAAACAGGGCTCTTCCTGGCGGGGCCGCTGGCTGTGATATCCGGGCTTGTGATATCCGGCAGGATCGGATTCTGGGGCGCTTCCTATCTTATTGGCGCTTTTTCGGCAGTATTTATCGGATCTCACTTTGTCAATTACCTCCGCGCGCCTCCTGAAGTAAAAGAAAAAGGGGTTCTATACAGGATGTCCTGGGCTTTCAAGGCTCCCTTGGCCGTAGGCCTGATGCATTTCGTCACGGGGCTGCTTTTCTCGGTATTTGTTCCCATTTCAGGACCGTTATGCCAGAATCCGCTACTGGCAACGGGACTTTTCACGGTCTTTATATACATCATGTACAGTATCAATGCCGACGTTCACCAATACCTGAACGAGATGGCCTTTGAAGAGGAGGGATATTCCCCTGCCTCCATCGGAGACGATCGGAACGGAAAGGAAAGTATAGATGAGAATGATGTGCCTGATCTTCAAAAAAGCATAAAGCCCGAAGGAGCATTCAAGCTTGATGTGAAAGAGGAAATGCTGGATATTCTCTTCTCGGCACTTGAGGAGATGGGACCTGCCAATTCACCTGCCAGAAAACTCTTTCTCGCTTTTTCCGCATATTACAGAAGATTCGGTTCCTACCCGAGCCATAAAGAACTTGAATACATCGCTGATCTTCCCCGCAGAAGATCCGGTGTCCGCGTTTTTGCGGTATTCAAAGCCCTCAAACATCATAATCTGCCACGCATTAAGCTGGTCAAAAAAACCTATGCTGAAGAGAGCGCATTCGGTTCGAAGTGGGACCTTGAGCAGGAAGAGAAAGCTCTTCTGGACGGGCATGACGGGGGATATGCCGACATCCTTTCCAAGAATTATCTGCCCCGCTTACGCAAAAACCTTGCAGGCAAAAAAAATATCGGTCCGGTCGCGCTGCAACTACCTAGTGAGGATACAGCGATATCCTCCGAGGAAGAGAAAAGGAAGAATTCTCTTCTTCCTAAAGAACAGCGAAAAAGCAGGGAGCATCTGCAGAAGCCTGAAGCCCCGGACATGGCAAAAGATGAGACCGCCAGGCCTCATATGAGCCTGGAAGATGCCTGTTCGTTCTTCCGTGAATTCGCAGGAATTGTTTACAAGAGGGATCTTGTGTATTCAAACGAATTCGCCAAAGAGCTCGTAAAGCACGGAATAGATGATGTAATGATAATCGGGGCTGGGCTTTCGTCATTACCGTTTCTGCTGGCGCTTATGGGCAAGAATGTTACTTTCGTCAATCTTGATCCGGTAATGGTTGACGCTATGGAGCTTTTCGTTACGGACCTTAACAGCGATCTCGCAGACGCGGGAATAGAAGGCTCCGTCGAAATAAAGGTTATAACCGGGGAGATCGGTTCAGTGGGCCTTTCAGAACATGGTCTTGAAGAGAACAGCGTGGATCTACTTACTTTCGTCGACCTGATCGGGGCGGGCCCCATCGGAGAGCCGAAGCAATGGTTGGCTAAAGCCGCGCAGCTTTTAAGAAGAAGAGGGTATCTGTTGATAGACGAGCGTGACGAGTGGCTTACGGAGGCTCTCAGCGAGCAATTCCCTGAACATGAACTTTTGTCAGACGGAAAATATTTCAACGGCGATTATGAGGGCATGAACAGCATGAACCGGTTTTACCGGGTAGTCAATCCCTCGGCACAGATAACTGAAGAGGACCCCGCGCCCGGGCAGACATGTTCCCTTTCGGAACATAACCCCGCCAAGCCCGGGCGGACGGGTCTAACAAAAGAAACGGCATCAGCCGGCAACACCATGCCATTGACACAGGAAGAATGGTTCCGTATGGTCCGCAAAGAGGTCAAGCCTTACAGGGACAGCAGCATATTCATCGATGAAAAACATAAAGCTGAATTGGAAAGGGAGCTCTTCCGCGAGCGTCTGCAGAGGGCCAGAGAACTGAAACAGCTTATCAAAAGTATTTTTATGCCGCTTGGTGCATACACCGGAAAATTAAATGCGGAGGTGATCTCGACCGTTTTCGCTAACGGGCAAGAACAGTTTTACCGAAAACTGGCGGAATACAAGATCACAGACCTTCAGTACCAGTTAACGCGCGCTTCGGACATTACGACCGAAGAGGACTATCTCAAGGGAGTAAGGACCCCCGGTGCGGAGTTCTGTGACACTGTTTCTTCGGTCGCCGCCGAAGCGTTGAAAGATGTATTGTCGCCATCACGGGTAAAACAGATCTACGGCATGTGGTATAGCCCCGAAAAAGACGAATGGAGGGACCACTTCTGGCTCCGTATTGATGAGGTCGATCTGTGTTTTACTTTTGAACAGTTTGACGAGAGATTCTGGGGAACGCCGATGATTTCACGGGCGCCTGATACATTCAAGGACATGAGGCTGTTCGTTGTCGAGGAAGAACCCGCCAGATTGCATAAAAAGTCCCCGGCAGAACATGTAGCTTCTAGGACCGGCCGTCTCATGCAAGCCATCAAACAGGCGGACACTGACCAGAGACTCAACGCAATGGTCAAGCTTACCATGGAACTCATGGACAGGAATCTTTTAGAGTTCGGGCAGATCAATTACCAGATCAAATATGTCCTGTCGGAATCTCAAAGTTCCGGCACCTCTGGGGACACTTTTCCTTACCGGGGAAGGTTCGAATACGTGCTGGACCGGCTTGGGGCCTGCGGCAGTGAAACTCTGGTTAGACCCGAACAGAGAAAGGGCACCAGAGGGTATATGCCGCTTGTAATGGGTCCGGAATTCGACAGGATGGACGGACTGCTGCTCGCCGAACCGGATTTCTCATGGGGGGAAGGACAGAACAGGATAAATGCCCGCATCCGTTATGATGGTTACAGGACCATCCAGATATTCCCCGCTGAAAATACCAAAAAGTCCTTTCCAGAACTTGAGATGCTGGATATGCCTGCTGATTCCATACTTGTGCCCGCTGAAGGGGTCTTCGGTCACATATTGATAGATGTGATCAGAACCAGTAATGAAAACATACTTTGGATAGAGGAGGTCCAGCCCAGTATAGGTATCAGAAAGATAAAACCCGCTTCGGCCAGACAGAAGTTCAGGGACTGGAACACCGCGGCCATAGAACATATAGCGAAGCTGGCCATGAAGGCGGGATTTAAGACCGTTTACGGCTCAACGGAAACCGAACTGCGCCAGAAATACGGCGATCTGCTGAACCAGGGCAACGTCAGGGAGAATTACAACCGGCCCTTCAGGGAGAACTGGGAAAAAATAGATTTTGCTCTGGGCAGGAGGCAGACAAGATTATGGCGTAAAAAAGCCGATACTCCGCTTGATGCGGTGATAAATAGGATCAGCCATGCCCATGACAATAAACAGATGAATGCCATTGTTCCGGAGGTTGTTGACAACCTTGCTGAAGGCGAATATACGATAAGGGAATTTACAGTAGCTCTCAACAAGGTTCTCAGAAATCCCGTTGAATTCGCCAAGTGGATCTATGTTCTGGCCAGGATGGGGCTGACGGTAGAAGGGGAGCCTGCGGTTCCCGCAAGCCCTGACGAAAGATTGTATATTGCTCTGAAAGAGGGAAAAGAATTCAGAACCCTTGAACAGCTGATACTGAAAAATATGAGGTATGAATGGGGTGAAGCCTCCGATAAGGTCGGTGCGTTGATATTGTATGACGCCGAGGAAAAATGCCTGCAGGTATTTCCGGACCGAGAGACCCTGGTCAGTAATCCTGAGCTTGAAAAGCTCGAGGAAGAAGCCACTGACGCATATGTCCCGGATAAGGGTCTTTTCGGGGTTGTCCGCATCCAGGAATTGAGGGACGGAGAAGAGGCCGCGCTGTGGATAGATGAAGTCCAGCCCAGTATAGGCCTAAGAAGAATAAAACCGGCGGGGAAACGTGAAAAATTCCGAGACTGGAACCGTTTTGCCGTTGATCACCTGATAAATCTGGCAAGAATGGCCGGATTCAAGGTACTTTACGCCTCAACTGAGGAAGAGATCCGCGCGCGGTACGGAAATGACAAGTCCTTGAGCCAGGGTAATCTCAAGGGGAATTACAGGCGCCCGTTCAGGGATGACTGGCATAAAACGGAAAAGACTCTCGGCAGGAGAAAGGCGAGTCTCTGGCACCTGAAGCTGGATGCATCTGATCCCGATGAAGCTCGTAAGCAGAGATTTCTGAAGAACAGGGCCAGGCTTCTGCAGGATGCCGACCACCAGTACTATAGCTTTTCGAGGAAGGATGCTCTCGTTGAGTTTCTCTCGCTGGAAGGCCTTCCCATAGGTCATGAACCCAATTCACTGGGTTTTTTCATAGAACATTTCTTTGATGTGCTTAAAAACGAGACGAAACAGGCATACATTGCCAAGACCTCTAGAGGTGGTCATCAGCATCTGCATATATCTTTCCAGGTAGATCCCGGAACGGGGAGAGATTGCGATGAATTCGTGGAGTATTTTTACGTCGACAATACATTTATTGCACATGCTGTTTCACCAATAGAAAAAGAGAACGGAAAGACCTCGGTTAAGATGCTCATGGGGATAGATGACCCCACCTTCAAGGGAAAGGGGCATATGCAAGTCTTCTTTGAGATGCGCCAGTCGCTTTTCTGCCAGCTATACCAACCGGAAGAGTTCAAAGTACCTGTTGAACAAATAACTTCATGGGACGCGTTCTTCTTTTATGTTCGCCGGGGATACCTGCCAGAAGACGCTGTTGCAAGAAAGAAGGTGGTCGATGAATTCCTCGTTCCCTGGCTTCTGGACAGAAAATTCCGTCTCGAGGAGCCCATACAGGTCTTCGGCAGGGATTTTCTCGATAAATGCGGGAGCTTTTTCAGTTTTTCACTTGTGGATAATAGCGCGGGTAAAGCTGGTTTGCCCAAAAGGTTCAATTCCGGTCGTAGGGGCAGCGGGAAAGTCCGTTATAAGGACCTCAGGTTCGTTCAGAAGTATGATGGTGTGGCTTTCGGGCACGACAGCAAGAAGTACGATGCCAGAAAATGTGAAGACTTCCAGCCATATAGAGCATTGAAATACATGGAAAAAACCGGCCGGGACGCTCATATTGTCAGGGAGACGCTAGCGGTAGCGATGGGCTTTTTCAGGGAGACCGCTTTAAAGAGCCTTCAGGCGGATGATGATAACCAAACCGCAATTATGGACCTATACGATGCTTTCTGGAACGATGTTAGAAAACATGAGGGGCTTCTTGTGCGTGTGGCGGAGAACCTGCCTTGGGACTCGGCCTTGTATGAAACAGGCGGGGTGAGCGTGCTTGTGTTAAACAGGGCATTCTTTGAAGATGCGGCGCTGGGGTATTATTTCCCGCCAAAAGGACTCGAGAATAAATACATATCTATCTGGCTGTTATGCGAACGGCTGAACCATGAGCTCTCCCACTCCGATAAATATAAGGACAGTATTGAGGAAGAACTGAAAGAGGAAGCCAAATGCGTGCACAGGGATTATTTCTTCCTCAAGTACATATTTCTTTCACCCATGAACGGTGAACTGAAAAACAGAGTGGAACTTTATGTTAAGAACCTCAAGGACAGGTACGGTTCAAACGGGTATTTCAGGTTCTTGTACAGTCTTATTCCCATGAATGAAAGAGAGGTAAGAGCCGCGATATGGGAATATCTGGTAAGAGGATGTGACAACCAGAATTATGGCATAAAAGCATTTCCCTCCGGGATAGGAAGGCCCGACGGTCAAATGTCTCCCGGTGATGTTGAGGAAACTCGGAAGGATAAGGATAGTGAACTCCACCAGGATGAGCGCACCCTTGTTGCGTCTCCTCTTAGGCAGCTTAACGATCCCCAGCAGCTTTCGCTGGGGCTTGTGGAAATGCTGCTTTCTGTTACATTCAACAGAAAACTTGTTCTGGGATTTGACAGCACGATAGCTTCGTGCCACTCTGCCGATCCGGTCAGTATTTTTTCTTCACTGGAGAAGTTGAAGCAGGATCCACGATATGCCCGGATACTCAAGAACCTGATCATTGTCCGCGCTCCCGGCGAAGAGCTGGGTGATCTGCTGGGCGAATATGCAGATAAAGAAGATACTGAAGTGTTCATGTTCGCGCTTGAAACTTCAAGGCAGGAACTTTGCGAACTGGAATCAAGATTGCGAGCGGTATATATCGACGAGGAGGATTTCCCGTACAGCTCGTATTATCCCTTGGCGGAAATAGTTGCCATGGCCCTTTCACAGTTATTTGAAGACCCTATCGTGGAAAATGCTCCTCTCAAAAGTCTGTCCAGCGGACTCGATCTATCGCGGATAAATATCGAATCAGTTACAAGACAGGGTAAGACCCTTATATTCAAACTCCTTCCCGATGCCGAGCCCTGCGATACAGCAGACCTTCTGAAACGGTACGCCGGAATAAAAAGATTCCTTAAAGCTGCCTAAAAATCACGTCTAAATATTTCCCTTTTGCGGGATTATTACGTATAATATTATAAATATTATCGATTAATCTCAAGCAAATGAAGGAGAGGGCCATGGAAAGAAGCGACGTAATTACCTTCAAGGGACAGCCATTGACACTTATTGGTGACGAAATAAAGCCCGGGGACGATGCTCCCGGGTTCAAACTTCTTGACTCAGACCTTAACGAAGTATCCCTGAATGATTTCTCCGGCAAGATCAAGCTGCTCGCTTCTGTACCCTCGCTGGACACTCCTGTTTGCGATCTTCAGATCAAGAGGTTCAATGACGAAGCGGTGAACCTTTCCAAAGATATAGTCGTGCTCTTTATAAGCATGGACCTGCCGTTCGCACAGAAGCGGTTCTGTCAGACCTATGAGATCAAGAGGGTAAAAACATATTCCGACCATCGTGAGGCGTCATTCGGCAAGGCATATGGCGTTCTCATAAAAGAGCTGAGGCTCCTGTCCCGCGCTGTGTTCGTTGTAAACAAGGAAAACAAGGTCACGTACAGCCAGTATGTAAAAGAGATAAGTTCGCCTCCGGATTACGACAATGCGCTGGAAGCTTTGGGTTCGGTGGCAACGGAATAGGAGCGAGAGGAGATCATGACAGATAAGCTTATCGCAATAGTCGATGACGACAAGGAAATACAGTCCCTGGTATCCCAGTACCTGACAAAGGACGGCTTCAAGGCAAAAGGGATGGATGACGCGGAAAGCCTGTTCGCCTATCTGGAAAACACTTTGCCGGACCTTATAATACTCGATTTGATGCTGCCGGGCATGAACGGGTTCGAGGTTTGCAAAAAATTGCGGGAGAAGGACAGGACAACCGCTATACCCATAATTATCCTTTCAGGAAAAGCCGAAGAATCAGATAAGATTTCGGGTCTTGATCTGGGAGCGGACGATTATGTCGTCAAGCCGTTTTCGGTGGAGGAGCTGGGCGCGCGCGTGAGGGCCGTTTTAAGAAGAAGGTACAGTGACCTTAAAGAGAACAAGATAGAAGTGAGCCCGGATCTTACCATAGACCTTGAACGTTATATTGTCACTTCATGCGGCGAAGAGGTAGACCTTACACCGACGGAGTTCAGGATACTCGAGCTTTTGGCTTCCAGAAAAGGACAGGTCTTCACAAGGGAGAGAATACTTGATTACCTGTGGGGAGAGGAGAAGGTCGTGGTCGAAAGGACCGTGGACGTGCATATCCGCCATCTCCGTGAAAAACTGGGTAAGACCGGTGAAATGATCAAGAACGTCAGAGGAATAGGGTACAAGCTGGAGGAGAAATGAAAAAGCTCAGGGTTTTGACGATAATAGCCGCTGTTATGGTATTCCTTATCTGCGTGTACAGTTTCCTGCTCGGCAATCAGGCATTCGAGGGAAAATTCACCAATGATGCGATCGCCTGGTATATGCTGGCCAAGGGGATATTCTGTTCACTGGCATTATATCTTCTCGTGGGAATACTGGGAGCGGCTTACAGGTGAGGGAGATCGACAGGGCGCATGTTATTGTATCCGGAGCGGTACAGGGAGTTCTTTTCCGTTCAAATGCGAGGGATATGGCCGAGCATTATGGGCTTACTGGATGGATAAAGAACCGGTGGGACGGAAGCGTCGAGGCTTATGTTGAGGGAGAAAAGAGCGATATAGATAAAATAATCTCCTGGTTCTACAAAGGTCCTCCTTCAGCGAGAGTTGATAAGGTTGAGGTCGTCTGGGAAAAAGCCACCGGGGAATTTGATGGTTTTGCGGTCAAATACTAATGTAAAAGGAGCAATCATGAAGAGTGCGAAGCTGCTTGTAATATGGTCTTTAACGGTTCTTGTCAGCATGTGCGCTTGTACCCAGTCTTTTGCGCAAAGAAGTCCGGCAAAAGCTCCGAAAAAGATACTAGAGACTCACGAAGAGATCTCAAGGATATGGTCGAAGGGGGACTTTGAGAGCAGGTTCTTCGAAAGGATCGGCATAATACTGAATAATAAAAAGAAACTCTCTCTTAGGGACTCACAGGTCCAGCAAATAACCGAGCTTCGCAATAATGCAAAGAACGCTCTCAAACCGCTCAACAAGAAGATCTCTACGCTTGACGTTCAGATCAACACGATGAGCTGGGAGGAATTCGACCTTGATGCGATAAACGAACTGATCGCGCAGAAGCACCAGCTTATGCGAAAAAAGGAACTGGAGATGGTCTCTGCGCATGATGAACTTTTGCAAATACTCAACCGGGAACAGGTCAAAGCCCTGGACAGCATGCCCGAGGGGCCGCAAGGAGTGGTTGATCCCGGTCACGAAGAACTTACCTATGAAGAACCCGCTTTATGAAAAAGAGCACGTATTGTATCCTTCTTATTTGCGCGTTCTCCGCGGTCATCGGTCTCGGTATCATCTCGCCATTTATGCCGGCTTTCATAGAAAAGCACGGGGCTAACGGCTTCTGGATAGGAATGATCTTCGCCGGTTTCGGGATTTCCCGGGCGATAATAATGCCCCTGGTCGGCAGGGTATCTGACAAGACCGGAAAGAAGGTCTTTGTCTCTTCGGGCCTGCTCATATTCACGATCATATCGCTTTTTTATCCCCTCGCGCGTAACGTCTACGAAATGACCGCGATAAGGCTTATTCACGGTCTTGCCGCAGGCCTGATCATGCCCATCGTCATGGCCTATGTCGGGGAGATCGCCGAAAAGGGCAGGGAAGGTCTGAGGATGGGCACACTGAACATGGTTTTCTATATAGGGCTTGCCACCGGACCCTTTCTCGGAGGTATTATCGGCGAGAACTATGGTTTCGACGCGGTATTTCATCTTATGGGGATCATAGGCGCCTTTACATTTTTTATAGTGCTTTTCTTTCTGCCGGACAGCAAGGGTGTTCTCGTGTCCGATCCCGCGGAATGGGGCTTCAGAGCGCTTATGCGCTACAATTTCGTGAAAGCCGTCCTTTTAAGCGCGCTTCTAATAACCCTTACCACAGCGGTTTTCATATCGTTTCTTCCGTCTCTTGCGACTCTGGTTGATGTTGACCCGGATCACATAGGCATTATAATATCCATAGGAATATTCCTTGCCGGAGTTCTCCAGGTCCCTTTCGGCAGGTTCTCCGACAGGCTTGACCGGGCAGGCAAGTTCATACAGATCGGATCAGGCACTACCATAGGCATGACGGCTCTTTTCGCCATGCCTTTCTGTCCCGGGTTTGACGCGCTGCTTGTTGCGGGCTCTCTTGTGGGGCTGGGAGCGGCTATAGCGGTACCGGCTATAAGCAGCCTTTCGGTCACTATAGGCCACAAAGCCGGGATGGGGGCCTGGATGGGGATAATTAATACGGCAAGAAGCGTTGGATTAGCCATAACCCCTCTGCTGGCGGGCATATTCATGGACCACTGGGGCGTGGATACTGTTTTTTACCTTTTCGGTCTATTGGCATTGTTCGGCCTTTTGGGGCTCGGGTATTTCGTTTTTAAAAGGTTCCGGATGGACATTCGCAGAGCCTGACGGGCTGTAAACCGGTTGAATAAAAAAAATGAACTCCGATAACGCTTCAAAGATCCATACTTTAAGCGACATCGCGCGTGAGAGCTGGTCCGTGAGCTGGCCCATGACCTTCATAATGTTCTATGAGTTCCTCATAGGCCTTGCGGATATTTACGTGGCCGGAAGATTCGGCAAGACCGCGCAGGCGGCTTACGGGTTTTCCTTCCAGCTGTACTTTGTGTTCATAATCATCGGGATAGCTCTTAGTATAGGCACGGTTTCTGTCGTCTCACGGCTTTATTCCGCGGAAAGGACACACGCTTTCAGATCGGCGGTAGCTTCCTGCGTGGGCACTTCAGCCGCTCTGGGTATAATATTCGTTATCCTGGGTTTTTTCCTGTCCGGCAATATCATAAGCGGCGTGAATATCCCTTTACCGGTCAAGTCCCTTGCGATACCGTTCATGAGGATATACTCTCTGGCTTTCCTGTTCGATTACGTTCTGATGAACAATAACGGCATATTACGTGCATGCGGTATGGTCAAAAGATCCCTCTGGGTAATGACCATAGTCTGCATGATGAACATAGCTCTGAATTTTCTGCTCGCCTTCCGCACGCCACTAGGCCTGAACGGAATAGCGGTGGCTACGGTTATAAGTCTCTTTACCGGAGCGGCCCTCACCTTATATTTCACGGGAAGGCTTTCCGGGGTATTCAGCTTCTCCATCAGGATAGTTAAGGAAGTGCTCAATATAAGCTGGCCGTCAGGCTTGCTTCAGGCTTTCCTGCAAATTGGATATCTTGTTCTTTTCCTTATCCTGGGCATGCTGCCCAGGTATAACACCGAAATAATGGCCGCCCTGACCAACGGTCTCAAGATAGAATCCGCGATATTTCTGCCTGCTATAGCTTTTAATCTGGGGGCTGCCGTGATAGTGGGCAGACATCTGGGGATAAGGGACAAACAAGGCGCTTTCCGTGGAGGCGTCATAACTGCCGTCATGGGCGTTGCCATGGTGATAGCCATTATACTCCTTGTCATGCTAAATGCTCGCCATGTAGCTTCTTTTCTTTCCGATAACCCCATAGTCACCAGAGAAAGTGTCAAATATATCCACATCGCCCTCATCGGCCAGCCTTTTCTCGCCTGGGGGCTTATACTTGCCGGCGGCCTTAACGGGGCAGGTGACACAAGAAGCGTTATGCTGATAATGTTCATAAGTATATGGTTGATTCGAATTCCGCTTTGCTATTATCTGGGCATAGAACTTGGTCTTGGGGCTGTGTCCATATGGTGGTCGATGAATATATCCATAATCGTCCATGCGATACTGATGACATATCGCTATTGGCAGAAAAGATGGATATCCATGGGGATGGACGTCGCTGTCTAAACGGGCGATATGAGCCAGTCGGAGGACACATATGTATAAACAAAAGATCGAGATCGACCCGTACAATCGGCTTGTGCTCCTTGCATCGGGCAGAAAAAGCGGTCTTCCGCGTTTCAGACAGGTCATTGAAGGTAGGTTCAGCACAGACAAGGACAACAACCTCACCTATAAGGTAAGGTCTCCTGAAGATGCAGGTGCGGATGTTCCACATCAGATCAGTTTGAAAGGCGAATGGAGCCTTACAGATAAGCATGAACTGAGATTCACGGTTGACAAGAAGGGAAGAAAAACCCTGGGAGATAAGATTACCTTAAGAGGGGAGATTCTCGATGTAAGGGATAATGCTCTTCTTTTCGCAGTGTCTTCACGGTCAAAGAAGGACGAACCCTTTACTTACGTTCTGGAGCTTAAGGGCAGGTGGCAGGCCGACAGCCGGAATCGGTTGAATTTCAGGGTGAAAAAAGAAAAGGGCAAGCACGACGTGCTCATATTCAAGGGAGCCTGGGATATCAACAAGGATCACTCGATCGTGTACGAATATGAAAGCGCCCGGATGGTCCGTAAAAGGAAAAAGCTACATACCCTTGTTTTTCGGGGGAAATGGCAGATCAGCGGCAGGTATAGACTCTCCTACAGGCTGAGTAAGAAATCCGATTCGGCATTCGAGTTCATGACCAGAGCCGGGGTATTCACTGGCAGACAGATAAAATACGAACTGGGTATCAGGGTATCCGGTGCCCAGAAGCCCGTTGAACGCAAAATACGGTTTTCCGGAAGATGGAAGGTCACAAAAGGCCTCGGTCTGGTCTTTGAGGCGGATTACAGAGGGAGGGAACCTTATTCGATGGTTTTCGGCGCTGAAGCCCATCTCAAGGATACCGGCAGGGTCTCTTTCAAACTAAGGCACTATCTGGATGAGCAGGACATGGGGGTTAGGGTGGAACTCTCACGCGAGCTGATAGGCGGCGACGGTGAGGCTTTTCTGAGACTCTTTTCAAGGGCGTCTGAAAAG
The DNA here is from genome assembly GCA_014728045.1 of Candidatus Omnitrophota bacterium. Taxonomy (NCBI): domain Bacteria; kingdom Pseudomonadati; phylum Candidatus Omnitrophota; species Candidatus Omnitrophota bacterium. Next base: position 29,388 of record WJMH01000007.1, on the reverse strand, counting down.
TCTGTTTATTTGGGCGCAGGGTTCAAGCTCTAGATAAATAATAATTTATCGGTCGATAACTCATGGGGGCATATATGAAAAAAACCGCATTTATTGTTCTTGCAGTTCTTATCTTTTGTTATATGATGGTTCCATCCGGTTCTCATGCGCAGAATCTTGATGAAATAAGAGCTAGGGCAAGAAGCGAAGCGAGGCAGCAGATGGGGCTGGATAGACCCGCTGCTCCCAAAAAGACCGGAATGGACATCCCGTTCACTAGAGGCCAGGGTCTAGTTCTGAGACTGGTCCTGTTCGCCCTGGGGATAGCTCTTCTGCCGGCCGGTATAGCAAAGCTGAAAGGCAGGAGTTTCATAGCCTGGTGGGTGCTGGGTACACTCTGCTTTCCCGTTGTCCTGGCCGCAGCGGTCTTCATGAAAAAAGCAAAGCTTGTGATCATACCAGAAGGACAGGGGTCAGCCGGGCGAAACGAAAAAAGCGAACACCTCGGCGGTGATCCGCGATCATCCGGTGTTTAGGGCTCCTTTTTTTACTAGTATAGCTCAATTTATTGAATCAACGCACAGTACATGATAAAATTGGACCTATTATGAATATTATTATCGTAGGCGCAGGTAACGTGGGATTCAACCTGGCGGAATATTTTTCCGCCATCGGACACCAGATCACCGTGGTAGACCAGGACAGGGATCTTTGCGACCAGGTGAACAGCAAACTAGACGTGTTCGTCGTGCCCGGTCTGGGTAGCGACCCTAGTGTTCTTGCCGAGGCAAAGATCGAGAACGCCCATATGCTCATTGCTGTCACTTCCAACGATGAGACCAACCTTCTGGCTTGTAATTTCGCCATGCAGAACGGTGTCGCTAAACGCATCGCACGTATCAAGGCGTCTATATATACAGCGAACGTGCCTAATATAAGCCTTGAGAGGGTCGGGGTGACCAGTGTTATCGAACCTGAACGGGGTGTTGTGGACCGCATACTCCAGTATGTTGAACTTCCAAACGTGCTTGAGACGGCAAACTTCCAGTCCAATAAAATATATCTCCGCGGTTATATGGTAAAGGAGGATATGCCTATTGCCAATAAGACCCTTAAAGAGATAAAAGTGATGGCGGGCGATTCCCCGATGCTTGTTGTGGCGATAGCGCGGGGAGATAAGGATATACCGCCGACGGGAGACAAGATACTTCAGCCCGGCGACAAGATCGCGGCGATAATGCCCCGTGAATCCTTTCCGGTCTTCCGCGAGATGATCAACAGCAAGTCTTCCATGATGAATAAAATAGTCGTCTCCGGTAACTCCATAACCGCCATACATCTTGCAGAAGCCCTGAGACCCTTCGCCAAGCAGGTATTTCTGGTCGATCCCGATGCCGAACACGGCCAATACGCAGCCTCCGTGCTTCAGGGGATAGATGTTTTTCACGGGGACAGCACGAATGCCACGATTCTCGATGAGATCAACGTAAGAGGGGCCGACTGCTTTATCGCGGCTGGCAAGGATGCCGAGGACAACATCATGTCATGCCTTCTGGCAAAAGCGGAAGGAGCCCAGATGGTCATAGCCATAAGGGATGACGACCGGTATTCGGGTCTTTTTGATTCTATCGGTCTTGACCACGTGATCAATACGCGCGAGATAACATTAAACTCGATAATTGAGAGAATACAGACCGTTTCTATCGGCACTTACCTGAAGTTAAGATCAACGGATACTGAAGTCATCAGGCTCGAAGTGCGGAAAAAAAGTTCTCTTATAGGCAAGCCCTTGAAACAATTAGATAGAGACTTCAAGAAATCCGTGATCATCGGCTGCATCATCCGTGACGAAGAAGTAATTATACCGTGGGGCGAAACGACCATACAGGAAAAAGACGAAGCCCTGGTCTTTTGCCAGAAAGAACATCTTAAGAGGGTCCATAAACTTTTCAATCCTTCTTCAAAAGAATGAACACGAAATTCATAATATCCGCAATAGGCAAACTGCTCCAAGTGCTTGCGCTCATACTGCTTATTCCTGCAGGCATAGCTTTTTTCGAGATATCCCCCAAAAGTATTCCGCAAGTACTCATCGATCCTCGTCTTGCGGGATTCCTGATAGCTATTATATCCTCGGCCATTACCGGTCTGGTGCTCAGGTTCTTCGGCAGCGGCGAGATCGTAGGCAACGGTATCCGTGACGGTTTCGCGATCGTAACTTTCAGCTGGATCATCCTTACTTTCTTCGGTTCCATACCGCTGGTCATATATTTTCTTTCGCAGGGAGATACGGTGAATCTTTCCAGTCTTATCCGGGCTTTCACCGATTCATATTTCGAGATAATGAGCGGTTTCACCACAACCGGAGCTACTATTATCAACGATGTGGAGGTCATACCCCGGGGCATACTCTTCTGGCGCAGTCTGACACACTGGCTGGGAGGAATGGGGATAGTGACGCTCGCCCTGGCGATACTTCCTGCTTTCGGTATCGCGAGTTACCAGATGTTCCGCGGTGAAGTGCCTGGACCAACGGCTGAAAGGCTGAGGCCCAGACTCGCCCAAACGGCAAAGATATTATGGGGTGCTTATGCGGTTCTGACGCTTGCCGAGGTCATCCTTCTCAGGTTCGGGGGGATGACCATGTTCGACTCCTTCTGCCACGCCTTCGGCACCATGGCTACCGGGGGGTTTTCAACGAAGAATGCATCCATCGGATACTACAATTCAAGCTATATAGACTGGGTTGTCCTAGTGTTCATGTTCCTTGCAGGAATGAACTTCGTTATACACTACCAGGTACTTTTTACGCGTAAATTGGATCTGGTTAAAAATAACCGGGAATTCCACTTCTATGCAGGCGTGCTTGTCACCGCGATCATCCTTGCATCGGTAGTTCTAAAAATGGGCGGCGTTTCTTCGCCGGAACAGATCAGGATGAGTTACCGGCATGAACCGCTTTCGGCCAGCGAGCTCATTGAGAAGGTAGACACAGAAAAGGCTAAGATACGCACCCCGTACGACACCGTGCGTCACGCCGCTTTCCAGGTGGTATCCATTACGACCACCACCGGTTATACGACGGCTGATTCTGATATATGGCCGAACTTCATTCGCTTCATGCTGGTCGTTCTCATGTTCTTCGGCGGGTGCGCCGGCTCGACGGGCGGCGGGATTAAAATGGTGAGGATAATGATATTTCTCAAAACTGCCCTGCGCGAAATAAAGACGATCATCCAGCCCAGGATCATAGCTCCGATAAAGATCGCCGGCAAAGCCATAGAAGATAAACAGATAATGAATATTCTGGGGTTTATCGCGCTTTTTCTGGGATGTTTTGTGATATTTTCCGCAATGATGTGCTATCTTATAAAGGATCTTACTACAGCTTTTGTTTCTGTAGTGGCGACCATGTGTAACATAGGCCCGGGACTTTCGGCGGTAGGCGCAACGGAAAACTACGCATGGATACCCATACCCGGCAAATGGATACTTGTCGCATGCATGCTCCTGGGCAGACTGGAGATATATACCGTTCTTATAGCTTTTTCACCGATATCCTGGCGAAAATGAGATATTTCAGCATTCATATGAAACCCCTAATAATCATATTGTTAGTTATGATTTGTACATTCCCGGCCGGAAATGCTCTTGCCGGGCAACCGCAGGTCCGCATCTACTCGAATGGGGCTTTTTTCGACAAGGATCACGCCGAAGAAGAAGGGCTCAAACTCCGGCGAGTCGAGAGTAAATGGGACGTGGAAGACGGTCCGCTGGGGCTCAAGTCTTGGTGTTATGCTAACGCCTGGATAGGTGGTGTGCATGGTTCGGTCCGAGCTTTCCATTATCGCGGATTCCGCTTCGATAACATCAAGGACGGTACGAAATTCAATACAGACATAAGATTCAAGGTCTCCCTGTATGGCCTGATAAATTCGACTACCTATGCCAATGCGGCTTCGCATTACAAGGCTAAGATCACCGCAGGGATCCTCGAAGGTTCTTTCGGCAACTGGGATTCGCCTCTTGCGGAAACTGTTCTGTGGGCCAGAACAAATAAAAAGTCCTGGAAAGACTGGAGTGATGAAGTGTTGTGGACAACGGCCGGGGAAATAATTGGCGAAGCTGCCGGGGAAGCAGGGGGTGTTGCTGTCGGTGTTGTCTGGGATACAGCTTCATTCGCGCTTGACGCGCTTGATGTTGACGAAGCCATCGCGCAGAACGTCTGGGTGGAATTCAGCGGTCTTCCAGTTGAAGCGGACAAGGTATACAGATGTTACGTGTCACTGGATTCTTACGTGGCCTGTGTCGGCGTAGGCGTTGGCAGTGTTAACGCCTACATAGATTTTTACAACCATTCTCCGCATTTCGGGGATGACAACGGCAGGATCCTCTCTACAAGAGGGCTGGGTGTCAGTGAAGTAAGTGTAAATATGCCGGAGGGATTGCCTTCAATCGAAGAAGAGCAGATGCCCCAGCCCGCATCAGAACCGGAACCCTTGCCACCGTCAGTTCCGTCTAAACCGGACCTTCTTTTTCAGTATTCGACGATCACTCCCGGGTCAGGCAAGAATATAAGGGTGGGAGAAAGTGCCGGGATATATTTCAATATATATAATCTGGGTGGTGCTGAAGCCCGAAATGTCAGAGTAAACGTCCGCGAAGGAGAGCGCATGGTAAAAACCGAGATGCTTGATCTGATTGAATCCGGCCACGACAGGACGATCCATATCCCCTGGAACCCGGAGAGGCCCGGCAAATATATTTTCAGCGCGATGGCAGACCCAGATGATTCGATTGAAGAGGAGAATGAGGCTAATAATACCGGCATCCTCGAAGCGGAAGTCTTGGGTCACAGGTATGACTGGTCGGTGAACGATATAAGTTATCTTCCGCTTTTGCCTGAAGAGGGTGAAAAGATCAGCTTTCTGGTGGATGTCGCCAATAAGGGGACAATGAACGTAACCTCTCGCCTTGATCTTTATGTGGACAACAGGAAGATCAAAACGCTTACGGTAAATACGCCGCCTGGTAAAGAAGAGACCTTTGGGGATGGCTTCCCACGGGGGGATTCCCTCCAGTGGAATGCGGTTGAAGGGGAGCACGCAGTGAAGGTCTCAGTGATTGGCGGCAATGCCGATGAAGAGACTTCCGATAACACGCTTATTAGAAAGATCAGGGTAAAACCCGCACCGGAAAAGACAGTCCAGCCGGGCTCTGAAGAATATTATGAAAAGAAGCAGGTCGAAAAGCGACAGCAGATCCTGCGCGAGGCCCGGGAAAAAGCCGAACAGGCAGAAACAACGGCCATAGAAGTCACGGGTTTCACCGGTGTGGACAAAGCTCTGTCGCTTGGCCAGACTCGAGAGATAGGCGCTTATTTCAAGAATGTATCTGGAGAGTCTCTTGAAGATATACATGTCCAGGTCAAGGTGGAGAACATGGACGTGCGCAAGTACCTGGCCAAGTACGGTGCGGGTGGTAAAAGACAGGTTCGCCCGGGGATAGTGAATAACGGCACGTTCCAGCTCGTATTCCCTTATAAAGCGGTTTATCCGGGCAGGTTCAGGGTTACGGCCAAGGCCGTGGTAAACGATAAGGGAACTGAAAATACAGTTACAAAAAGCGCCTATTTCACCGTTCCCGCCGAAGGCGCCGAGCTCCCTTCGGGCTATTACAGGTCAAAAGGCGCCGATCTCGCGATCTTTGCCGAGGATCTAAAGATCATCCCTGAGAATCCTGAGGTCGGTGATGACGTAGTGGCCAGGATCACGGTTCGCAATAACGGTCCGGTGGATATCCGTAACGTCGAGGTTCTGGTGACCGCTGACCAAAGCGAGATCGACCGCAGGTCATTACCGCTTGTTAAAAGCGGCAGCAGCGAGAGCTTCTCTTTTTTGGAGAATGCGAGGGAAAAAGGACTTTTTCATGTAAAAGTTAGAGTGGATCCGGCAAATAAAATCCAGGAAGTTAATGAGGCAAATAACGAGACAGCTACCGATGTTCACGTTGCCGGAATGGAAGAACAACTTGAGCACGGCATCAAAGAGAAGATAAAGGCCGCCGTCAAGCAGAAATTGGCCCCTGTTATCGAAGACCTTGACGAAACCCGCAGGAAAGCTGCCCATGCGGTGCGTGACCTGAAACGGACCAAAAAAGAGCTAGAAGAAAAGAAAAAAGAATTGAAAAAGATGCTGGGGCTCTGAGACGTCAAAGAGATCAGCAGGAGACTGTACATGCCGCGATACTTCATTTTAATCTTTTTGGCGTTTTTCCTTACAAGCTGTGCCTCTTTCCGCCGGTCGCCAGAGCGAATGACACCCAGCGAGGCCGCCCGGCATTTCATTAAGAAATCGGCCAGGGACCCCGGCTATTCAAGGGCTGAACTGATGTCCGACTGCAATGGCATGGCGCTTGTCTATATCACGACAGAAAAATCCAAATACAGGGTGAATCTGGTTTTTGACCGCCAGATGAACATCTGGAAAGTTAAGAGCGCCAGCGCTTTTGGTGAAGACGAGATCGGCGAACCTTCCCCGGAGGACACCCCATGCATGTAAAACCCGAACGAACGAGACTCCTCAAAAAGGGCAACGAACGCAAGGGGCCTGTCATCTACTGGATGAGCAGGGACCAGCGCGCTAAGAATAACTGGGCTCTTTTATTCGCTAAGCAGAAAGCTCAGGAACTTGGGCAGCCGCTCGCCGTGGTCTTTTGTTTTGTGCCGGACTTTTTGGGGGCTGCGATCAGGCAATATGGCTTTATGCTGGAAGGCTTAAAGACCACCGAAGAGGATCTCGAGAAAAAACACATACCCTTCTATCTGCTCCAGGGAGATCCATCTGGGGAAATACCAAAATTCATCGATAAATATAGAGCGGGAGCACTGGTCACTGATTTTGACCCCCTGAAGATAAAACGGACTTGGAAAAAGAAAGTTTCAAATAAAATATCCATCCCTTTTTACGAAGTGGATGCCCATAATATAGTTCCCTGCTGGGTCGCATCAGATAAACAAGAGTATGCCGCTTATACTTTCCGGCCGAAGATCAACAGCCTACTGCCGGAGTATCTGGAACAGTTCCCGCCCCTCAGGCCGCATAATATCCCGTGGAAGAGGCAAAAAAGCACCTCGGACTGGGCTAAAGCCCGGAAAAGTCTCAAGATCGACACATCCGTCCCTGAGATCTCCTGGTTGAGCCCGGGGGAAAGAGCTGCGACCTATGTTTTAAATAGATTTATCAAGAAAAGACTTGCCGATTATGACGATGCGAGGAATGACCCTACAGAAGAGGGGACTTCCGATCTTTCGCCTTATTTGCATTTCGGACAGATCTCCGCGCAAAGGGTCGCTTTGAAGATCCGTGATGCGAAGGCACCCCGAAAAGCCAAAGAAGCGTTCCTGGAAGAACTTATAGTAAGGCGTGAACTTTCGGATAACCTCTGCTATTACAATAAGGATTATGATAAATTCCGGGGATTGCAGCCCTGGGCGAAAAAGACGCTAAACGAGCATCGTAAGGATAAAAGGGGATACACTTATTCTTTAAAGCGGTTCGAAGAGTCCAAAACGCATGACCCCCTGTGGAACGCAGCGCAGACCCAGCTTGTAAGAACGGGGAAGATGCACGGTTATTTGCGCATGTACTGGGGCAAAAAGATACTTGAATGGTCCCAGTCCCCGGAAAAAGCGTTCAAGGTGGCTATTTCGCTGAATGATAAGTATGAACTTGACGGGAGAGATCCTAATGGATACGCGGGTGTTGCCTGGTCGATAGGCGGTATTCACGACCGCGCCTGGCCAGAACGGGCAATATTCGGTAAGATCCGCTATATGAGCTATAACGGATGCAAATCAAAGTTCAATGTTGATAAGTACATAGAAAAGCAGCAGGATTGAACCGCCTTTTTGGAAAATCGTTTCCTGCTGTTGTATTTTCCGAAAAAGAATATATACTTTATCAGAAGGTTCATTATGGTTGTGCAGGCTAAAAAAAGGGGGGATATGTATGAAAGCCTTGAATGTCATTGCGCTTATTCTGGTTATAGTGGGGGGCGTTAACTGGGGTCTTGTGGGCATATTCAATTTTGACCTGGTTGCCGCTCTTTTAGGTGATATGACGGTTCCTGCGAAAATAGTGTATTCGCTCGTGGGGCTTGCGGCGATATATTCTCTTGTTATCCTCGGTAAGATAATAAAGGAATAAAGCGACCCTAACAAAAGAACGGACGGTCCGGTTCCAGTTTTGACCGGACCGTCCCTATTTTTATATTCTACGGAGATCTTTTAGAACCCTGACAGCTTTCAAGGCGCTTTTTTCCTTGTCCTTTATCTCCAGCATGATATCCGCGTCTATGCCGCTGATATCGCGGATAAATCCTTTAAATGAACGTGTGTTTATAGTTGAGGTGTGGGTGCCTTTGGGCCGGCCTTTTTCCTGGCTGGAGAAGTCGACCATGATCATCCCGTCCTTTTTCTGCCAGGTCTTTCTTGCCTTGAGCAGGGCATCTCGAAGTTTTTCACCGTTATTCAGGCACTTGTGGTGAAAAACATCGAAAAGGATGGGAACGCCCGTTCTTTCGTGAACTGAAAGACAGTCCCTGAGACTGTAAAGCTTGTCATCATTTTCGATTACAAGCCTTTTTTTGATTTTTCTTTCGAGATTTTTATAGTTTCTGGAGAACCTTTCGATCGCGCCCGGCTTGTCCTGGTATACTCCGCCTACATGTATCTGAACCTTGGCATTTCGGTCCAGCCCCATCACATCCAGAAGGGTGCAATGGTATTCAAGTTCTGCCACGCTTCGTCTTATGACATCTTCTTTAGGAGAATTAATGAGAATGAACTGGTCAGGGTGCATGGATATGCGCATCCGGTTTTCTTTAATGAAATCACCGATCCGGTGCAGGTCTTTTCTGAAATGCTTCTTCCAGTCGAATTTACAGACGGGGTGGGAAGCAAAAGGGACCAGATCCGAGCTTATCCTGAAAAACAGTATATCGTGGGAAAGATTGTACTCAAGGATCCTCAACAAGCAGGAAAGGTTGTTCCTAACGGTCTGTTTCAGCCTTTTTTCGGAATAAGAAGCCAGCCGGAAAGTGCTGCTTGCTCTGCAGTCTATGCTTCTATTTATGCAGGGGTAGCCTATCCTCATAGATACTATTTAATCATATTAATCGAAATAAAAAAATATAAATCATAAAACTTTCAATATGACCTGCAAGGGTGTAAAATGATTGAAAAATATCAGGCAAAGGAAAGTAACGTTTGATGGAAAAGGACACACGGCAGACCATAGAAAATATCCTGCGCGAGCAAAGACTTGGCGTTCTTGCTACAAAAGGAGAGCCATACCCCTACACGTCACTTATCTGTTTTGCGGGAACCCCGGATCTACTCAACGTGTATTTCCCGACCCTTGAGGATACGAGCAAGTATTCGAACATAAAAAAGGACCCGATGGTGTCACTCCTGGTAAATACTGGGGCTCGCGCATCTGATTTCAGGCAGGCACACGCGGTAACAGTGCTTGGTGCCGCCCGGAGAGCTGATAAAGACAGAATGGCGGAACCGTATCTTGAGAGGTTCCCCTCCCTTGAAGACTTTGTGATGGACCCATCCTGTATAATGATAAATATCCGGGTGGAGAAGTATATTCTGGTAGCGGGGCTCAGGCAAGTTACCGAGCTTATCCCTTAAATAGCATATCTTAAATGGGCGACATAGATCTCAGAAAGAAATTCACGTTCAAAATACGTGATAAGAAAATAGTCCTTATCAAGAAAAGTCATGAAACATTCGCGCATGTAGCGGGCAAAATACTGTGCTACGCTTTATACTACCCCTTTTATCCCGACCTGCAGATAGAGATGCGCATAGGGGAAAGATACAAGCCGGATCTTGTAATGCTCGATGTGAGGGGTAAACCGGTATTCTGGGGCGAATGCGGTGCTGTCGGCAAACAGAAGATCTACAAGATCCTTCACAAGTTCACAAATACGCATTTTTCCTTCATCAAGATCACAAAGGGTGTTAAGCAATTCAGGGAACTTGTTCTCGAGCAGCGCAGGAAGGCCTCACATAAAGGCATTGTTGATATAGTGAGTTTCCCTGAAGAAGTCACTGAACGGCTTACCGATGAATACTTATCCCGGGTGAAGCTCAAGGACCACCTGGCATATAGAATGGAGGGAGAGCTTTAAGATGTTTCGAGTGAGAGGATCAATAACCGGAAAATGCGCGATACCCCCTTCACGCCGGTATGGATTCCGCGGTGCTATCTGGAAGGCTCTTCTGGCGAGCCTGGCGCTTATTTTGCTTTTCGGAGCGGCGAAGAGATGCCACGCCGAGGACAAGGCCGGGAGCATCGCCCGGCTGAAGGAAAAAATAAAAGAGGAGCCCCGGAACAAGGATCTCAGAAAAAGACTTGCCGCGCTTTACATAACCGTGGACAAGCCTGAGAAAGCCATAGAACAGTTCAAGAGGATACTTGAAATAGACCCCGATGATATCGGAGCCAAGGAAGGTCTTGGGCTTGAATATATGTGGACGGGCCATTACCGCAAGGCGCGGGAACTTTTAAAAGAAGTTCTTGAAAAAGATCCAAACAAGATATTCGTAAAAAGAACACTGAAACACCTGGATTCCATGAAGCATTCCCACCATGACACACGGACGCGTCACGGGCATGTAGTCGACCGGATACGAAAGCATCCGGAACAGCTTGAAACCTATAAAAAGCTGGCGGACGAGTATCTGCACACGAGCGCCTATGAAAAGGCCCGGCAATATTATCTGGGCATACTTGAGCTTTACCCGGGCAACGTGCGCGCGCAGAGGAGACTGGACCAGATAGAAAGGCTCATGAAACCTCAGGTATTCACGCAGATAGATTTTTTCAAGGTCAAGGGGGACGCCAGACATCTCGTGCAGACCTACGGGGGATCGATGTATCTGCAGGACGGATACCAGATGGAATCGACCTTTGTCGATAAGCGCAGGACCGAGCCCGGGGTAGATAGATATTCGAGGAAAATAGGCACTATCGAGATCAGCAAAGCCTTTACCGAAGACCTGGTACTTTTCGGCGGCGGTGTCTTCAAGTATTACAGCATGGATGAACAGGCGATATTCGATTGTTATTTCCGGGGCCTGAAGAATATAGGGCCTCATATGAGCATCAACTTCGCCTACGAGAAAGAACACCAGGATGCCAAAAAGGAAATACTGACACAACGGGTGGATAGGCACGGGTTTGTGCTTGGGGCGCATGTGGATCTTGCCAGATACCTGAGCTTCAACGCAGATGTGGAAGCCGATTCTTATACCCATGGGCAGGCCCCCGACAATAACGCGAGCCTGTCGATCAGCGCTTCACCCATAATGCATATACTGAAGGGACCTTCGACGGTCGATCTTTCATATACATACCACAGACTGGATTTTTTGAGAAAGGACATAACGCTTAACAATTCACCCTTTGAATATAACTATTACAGTCCGAAAGTGCTTGTATCGCATGCGGCGACGCTGTTCGTCTCGCGCGAGCTGTTCGACGGCCGTTTTAAGGCGATCTTCAGCGACAGTTTTTCATACAGACCGCACGACAGCTCTCTCCACAATATGATATACACCGAGATCCGCTGGAAACTGACCAAGGCGGACTCCATTTCGGGGGTTTTCGTAAGGACCCGGTCCCTGTGGCACGTGGGCGCCTCTTTCCAGAAAACCCAGCAATTCACCGTCAAATTCTCCCACACATTCTGAATTGCATATTATCACAATATGTGATAATATGCTTTACATGCGATTTTCAGAGAACCTCAAAAGGATACGCAAGCAAAAAGGATATTCCCAGCAGAAACTCGCCGCTCTTATGGGGGTGGTGCAGGGGTGCGTTGCCAACTGGGAGGGCGGAAGAAGGGAGCCCAAGGTGTCCGAACTGGCCCGTCTTGCCCGCGTCCTCAAGGTAAGCGCGGGTGATCTCGCGGGGGTTACCGTTCCCGGGGCATTAACGCTTTATGGCGACGCTACCGTGCCGATCCGCAGAATGCCCTTATACACATCGCATATATCGGCGGGATTTCCGTCCCCGGCGGACGATTATATCGAGAAACGGCTTAACCTGAACGACCTTGTCATAAAAAATCCCGCCTCGACCTTTTTCGTCAGGGTTTCGGGTGACTCGATGCAGGATGCCGGCATAAATCACGGGGATATACTCGTGGTCGACAGGTCCAGGACCCCAGGGAACAGCAGTATAGTCATAGCGGTCCTCAACGGGGAACTTACGGTCAAGCGCATACGAAAAACACGCAAAAAACTTTACCTTGTCCCTGAAAACGAGGAATACTCCGAGATAGAGATAACCGGGGAAGAGGAATTCGTGGTCTGGGGCGTGGTGACCAACGTGATACATCCGGTATGATAGCACTGGTCGATTGTAATAATTTTTATGTATCCTGCGAACGGGTATTCAAACCTTCCCTAAACGGAAGAGCCGTTGTCGTTCTTTCCAATAATGACGGTTGTGTCATATCCAGATCGCAGGAATCCAAAGATCTCGGGATCAAAATGGGCGCGCCGCTGTTCAAATGCGAGACATTTCTCCGGGAGCACGGAGTCAAGATATTCTCCTCAAACTACGCCTTGTACGCGGATATGTCAAAAAGGGTCATGGAGACCCTCTCGGGTTTCGCTCCTGACATAGAGGTCTATTCCATAGACGAGGCCTTCCTTAAACTTCCGGATGCGCGCGGGAATTTAACCGGTCAGGGCCGCAAGATCAGGCGAACTGTTCTGGCGTGGACCGGAATACCCGTCTCAGTGGGCATAGCCGGCACCAAGGTGCTTGCCAAGATCGCGAATGAACTGGCCAAGAAGGACCTCCGGCATGACGGTGTGTTCGATCTTTCGGCGCTTCCTGCAAAGAAGGCCGAGCAGATTCTCGGCAGTTTTCCCGTTGAGGGTATATGGGGCGTAGGCACCCAATACGCGAAATACCTCAAAAGGCACCGCATAAGCACCGCTTTGGATCTCAAAAGGGTTGATCCCCGGTGGGCAAGAGCCCACATGACCGTTACCGGAGAAAGGCTTGTCCGCGAGCTTAACGGGACCTGCTGCATGGATATAGAGTCCGTATCAAAGAACAAGAAGGAAATAACCTCGAGCAGGTCTTTCGGACGGAAGATCACGGATATAAACCAGATAAAAGAAGCCGTTTCGGATTATGCGACAAGGGCAGCCGTAAAACTCAGGCGTCAGGGAAGCGTCTGTTCCGGACTGTTCGTTTTTATCATGACCTCTTCTTATGACAGAGACCGCTATTATAACGGCTCTTACCGGTCACTGGCAACGCCCACGGCCGGAACTTCGGCGATCATAAGAGCGGCGCACGGGATAATAGATCGTATATACCTCGAAGGGAAGCGGTACGCGAAGGCGGGCGTGATCCTCATGGATATATCCGGCAGGAGGAATTTACAGCTGGATTTGTTCGAGGCCGGTTACTATAATAGTAAAAGCGAGGCGCTGATGCACGCCGTGGATAAATTGAATTCAAGATGGGGCAGGGGGCTTCTTTCATATGCCTCCAACGGAATCATGAAGAAATGGGCGATGCGCCGGAGGATACTTTCCCCCGGATATTCCACTCGCTGGGATGAGATACCGATCGTAAAGGCTTAGTTATGTGCGGAAGATACAGTCTTACCAAAACTGGCAAAAAAAAGCTTGCGAAAAGGTTCAAGGTGAGGAAAATGTCCCGGGATCTGAAACCTCGCTACAACATTGCGCCTTCACAGAAGATAGCGGTCATATCGAACAAATCCCCTGAGGAAATAACACACATGAGATGGGGGCTGGTGCCTCACTGGACAAAAGAGATCGACGCCCGTTACAGCATGATAAACGCGCGTGCGGAATCGATACTAAAGAAGCCCAGTTACAAGGGGCCGATACGGAATAACAGGTGTCTGGTGATAGGCGATTCTTTTTACGAATGGAAAAGCACACCTTCGGGGAAGGTGCCTTACAGAATCGAACTTGAAGACGGCTCTCTTTTCAGCTTTGCCGGTATATGGGATAAGTGGACCTCGGACGGGGAGAAAGTATACTCATGCGCGATCATAACCACGTCTCCTAACGCTCTTATGGGAGAAATACATCAGAGGATGCCAGTCATTCTGCCGGAAGATGGGGAGCACGCGTATCTCGACAGCAATACCTCTCTGGAGAATGTGATCGGCTTGCTGAGACCTTTTGAGGGCAGCATGCGGGCGCATGAGGTCTCGAGGCTGGTCAATTCACCTCAGAACGATCAGGAAGAGGTAACCCGCCCGGCATAGGGCATCCGGTTCTATTCGTTTTTCATGTCTATCCCGAAAACCTTTGACAATACCCGCTAAATATATAACAATGATGTTATATCAAGGCTGGAATGATACGCGTGCATGATTGAATATCTTAAAAGCCACAAGTAAGAGGATATTTGCACTTGTGGCTTTCTTTTTTATGACGCACAAAAAAAGGAGGCATCATGGGGATCGAAAAAGGCAAAAAAGTCACACTTAACTATACAGTAACTACCGAGGGTCAGACCGTAGACAGCACAGAAGGCACCGAACCTTTCGTATATGTGCACGGCGAAGAAAAAATACTTCCCGCTCTTGCGGAAAACCTCGAGGGCATGGAAATCGGGGAAAAGAAGTCCATTGAAATCCCGCCGGAAAAAGCATACGGGGCAAGGAGCGAAGCGGCCTTCAAGGAGTTGCCCCGAACCGCGCTTCCCGGTAACGTGGAGCCCCAGGTAGGCATGCTTCTCGAATCAAAATCTCCCTCGGGAGCGACTTCCGTAATAAGGATATCTGAGATAAAACCGGATACTGTCGTGGTTGACCTCAACCATCCTCTTGCGGGCAAGACACTGACATTCGATGTTGAGATCATGTCAGTGGACTAACGGCTGAATATCAACAGGGCTCTATCATGGTCTCGGGGATCAGGATACGGGCCCTTTTCTTTCCATCAAACACGCCTTTCATTGCACGATATCATTTTGACGCGTATTCTGTTATAATAATTCAGTATGTGCTGGTTCCTTTGAGTTCAGGGGAGATGGGTCGATTACACCCGAATGAGAGGCCAGTGTTTTCCCTAATAGTAATAATAATAAGGAGACGCCGGATGAAACGATTCTTGGGCATTACAGTTTTGATCCTCGTATTTTCTTTCGTGGCGGGGATTTCCTATTCGGAAAATCTGAGGAAGACACCTATTGTAGAGGTTGTTAAAAAGTCAGGCCCCGCCGTTGTTAATATCCGTACAGAAAAGGTCATAAATCTCAAAGACTTCGAGGAATGGGGCAGTTACGGCGGCTTTTTCGATAAATTCTTCGAGGAGTACTTCGGAGAATCTTATTCAGAGGGTACTTTGACCACGACAAGTCTCGGCTCAGGGGTAATAGTCGATTCAAGGGGCCTCGTTTGCACCAATCTCCATGTTGTTCAGAAAGCTACCAATATCCTGGTGGTCCTTGATTACGGCAAGGTCATGGAGGGAGAAGTGGTTATCAAGGATTTCGTTAACGATCTCGCACTTATAAAGACCGATTCCATGGAAAAACTTCCCGAGATCGATTTTGCCGATCCCAGGAAAATCATGATCGGCGAGACCGTTGTTTCCATAGGTAATCCCTTCGGACTTGAGAATTCGGTCACCGCAGGTGTCATTAGCGGAATAGACAGGGCTTTCAAGCATCCCAACTGCGATAAATATGTCTGCAGGGACCTTCTGCAGACAGATGCATCCATCAACCTCGGCTCTAGCGGCGGGGCTCTTCTCAACCTGGACGGGGAACTGGTGGGCATCAATCTTGCCGTGATCCAGAAAGCCCAGAATATAGGTTTCGCGGTGAAAGTGGACAAGGTCGTAACTCTTCTACAAAAGTATCTTGGGACAAAGGTCGATTAAATACCGGAGGTATACGGCATGATCCTGAAAATAGCCTTGATCGCTTTGCTGGTCATTCCTTTTCACGAGTCCTGTGCCCAGGGAGCGCCCGGCAAACCCACGATGCATGATCTGCAAAAAGCAAGAGAAGAACAGTTAAAGGGTATCTCTGAGGAATGGATCGAATTCAGATCCTCAGAAAAAAGGAACTTCAAGGCGAATGTCGGCATCCTCTATCAGGTAACGAAAAAAGGTGAAGTCAACATTGAAGTAGCATCCCTAGCTACCGGAGAAGGAGCTGAATCAAGAAAGTGGAAGGTCATCGATACCAAACTTCTTGCCGGTAGTCGGCGACTACGGCCTGAGAGCTACAATGAAATATACGGTACCAAGGAATCCCTTTTCAGGATGCCCGCGACCGTTGTATTCACGGCCATCGGCGCGGCTTACGGCGCTTACGGGAACAGGTGCACCTCCGGCGGGTCATGTCACGTGACAGGACAGGAACACGCCAGGGGCGGCACCGCAAGGGGGATAGATACCGTTGGCATGGCGGTATCGCTGGGGCTGCTCGCTTCACAGGCACGAGGTGAGATAACCGGGCAGAAGGCGCTGTTCAAACTTGACCCGGAAACGGCATCGACAATTACAGGTGTCAAGCTCACAGTCGAGCACATAGGAAGCGGTAAAAGGTCCAGGGTGACGGTCTCTATAGAAAAGCTCCCTGAGGGGCTGCGTAAAGAGTTCAACGAGTTCGCGGTTATGCATAAGGGTGTTGAACACAGGGGCGGGGTTAAAAAAGGTGGGACTTTTCTCCCGGATGCCGGTACGAGCCCGGAAGGCTCTGATAGATGATAAACATGCAAATTTACATCATGAGTCTGCCGAAATTAAAATGTCGTTACCGCTGCCACGCCGCTTTTCAGGGTCCTTTCATTGGATATGAGGAATATTTTCGGTTATCCGGGGACACTACATCCGGCGTAAAAACGACGGAGGAAAAACATGGGCAAAAGGCTGGAGAAATATAAAGAACGGTGCAGGGACTTCTGGGGAGCGTGCCTGTTCGCAGGGAGAACAAAGCAAGAGCCAGAACAGGCCCCGGAGAGTGAGGATATTCCCCCGAAAAGAAGTTTCAAGGGAGTTTTGGCTTTCATTCTCTGGTCGATACTGATCATTGGTATATTTTATTTCGCTTTCTTGTTCATGCGCCAGTTATGGACCAATGTAGTTCAGCCTATATGGATAGAAGATAGGGCGGCTGGTGGTGCTTCCAATCCGCCGGGCGAGAGAGTTCGCTAGTTGTCAGAATCTTATTATGGCTGCACGCGACGACACTGCTGTCTACGGCAAGATAAAGGGGAGATCATGACTTATTATCGAACGATATTTTTAACTGTTTTGTTCGTTTTTGGGATCGTTTCGGTCTCTTTCGGTGCGGGGAATTATACCGACGGGACATACGAGGGGGAGTATTCCTTCGTTAAAGTAAAGGTTACCGTGGACCAGGGCAGTATTTCCGACATAAAGATACTGCATCACGGCGGTGGAGGTGAAAAATACGAGGAAATGGTCGAACCTTTATTGGACGAAATAATAAACAAGCAGTCCACTGATGTCGATGCGGTCACCGGAGCTACGGTAAGCAGCATCAATACCATAAACGCAGTGCAAAGCGCTCTGGAAAAAGCCCAGAGCAGGTAGGAAGCCTTTATAAAGATCCCAAATAACGGAAAGGGTGAATAATGGATGATGCCGTACGCGAACAGATGCTCGTTTTTCAGAAGAACGAGATAACCGAATACCACATCTATAGAAAACTTGCCACTCTTATAAAAGACCCCAATAACAGCCAGGTTCTTCAAAGAATAGCCGATGAAGAGAAAAAGCATTACGATATACTGCGTGAGCATACCGGTACCGAGGTAAAGCCCGACAGGTTCAGGATATGGTATTATATAACGATCTCAAGGGTCCTGGGACTCACCTTCGGGGTCAAGCTCATGGAAAAGGGCGAGGAGAACGCTCAAGAGGCATATGATAGTATCACTGAAAGCTTCCCCGAAGCGAGGGACATAAAAGAGGATGAGAACGAACATGAGAGGGAGCTGTTAAGCCTGCTTGATGAAGAACGCCTTAAATACGTGGGCTCCATCGTTCTGGGGCTTAATGACGCCTTGGTCGAACTCATCGGCGCTCTTGCGGGTCTTACATTTGCCTTGCAGGATACACGCCTTGTGGCGACCGCGGGCCTGGTCACCGGTATCGCCGCATCGCTCTCCATGGCAGCCAGTGAATATCTCTCTACCAGAAGCGAGCCAAGCGATAAAAATCCCGTCAAAGCGGCTACGTATACGGGGTTCGCGTATATCTTCGCCGTGGCTCTTCTTATCCTGCCATTTTTGGTGCTTGGCCACCTTTATCTATGCTTGGGGGTCTCACTGATAATGGCAGTGTTGATAATATTCATATTTACCTTCTATGTATCCGTCGCCCAGGAAGTCTCATTCAAGAAACGTTTCCTGGAGATGATCACGATAAGCATGGGCGTCGCTCTTGTGTCCTTCCTGATAGGCCTTATCGTGAGGATGGGGCTCGGGATCGAGTAGCTTAAGCAGAGTCAATTCATGAACAAACGCATATTTATCAGCATGATAGCTTTTCTCCTGCCGTTAATATCGCTCATTTTCGGTATTTACGGCACTTTTACCGTGACTTTCTCGATACCTCTTTTATGGCAGGTAGCAGTTCGGGGAAAGGATATATCCACGCTCGGCATCAGGAAAGACCGGATCTGGGCTTCTCTGGCGGCGGGGCTGCTTTCAGGGGTTGTTCTGGCTTTTCTGGGAGGGACCGTCCTTAAAACCGCGGGGTTAACAGGATATGCCCTGGACAAGGTCACCGAGATGAACGGAATACTAAGATCCCTGGGGCTTGATATTTCAATAAAGAACGAACTGGGGTTCCGTCTTCTCAGGGCGAACGACCGGCCGTCAATATGGCTGGCCTCGCTTTTTTACAGTGTTCTGCTGGTGGGGCTGGGCGAAGAGATGTTCTGGCGTGGTTTTTTCCAGGCGAAAATGAAGAACTTTTTTCCGGTACACGTGGCAATTTGGATAACGGCGGCTGTATTCGGTCTAATGCATTTTTATCTTTTTATCATAATCCCGCCTCTGGCGGCAACCGCTCTTATAGCGGTTATCGCCCTTCTAGGGGCGTTCTGGGGATATCTCTACAGATATTTCGGTAATATATGGGCTCCAGCGGTATCACACGGGCTTATCGCGTTCATATCCTGGAAATATTTTATTTTTTCAGGATCTTGATCGAACAGCTTTTTTTGAAGGTAAAACGCAAAGGAAAAAACATGTCCAAAAACACAGACAAAGAACTTAAACGTTTGCTTGATGAAAGCCTCCGCACGTCCGAATTCGCCTGGTGGCAGTGGGAGATTCCCGACAACAAAGTAACCTTTAACGACCTTAAGGTCACAATGATAGGATACGACCCGAAGGATTTCGCCGACGTTGGGTACCAGGCTTTTACGGACCTGCTGCACCCTGATGATCATGAACGTGCAATGGACGCGATGAGGGACCACCTCGAAGGCAGAGCGCCGTTGTACCAGATAGATTACAGAATAAGAAAAGCCGATGGAACCTATACATGGTATGTGGACCGGGGCGTGATCATGGAAAGATCAGGATCAGGAGAGCCTCTCATGCTCAGGGGTATAGTCCTTGACCTTGGCTCCGAACTCAGGAAAAAGACAAAGGATGAAACCATTCTGGCTCTATTGCGCAAGGCTATCCCAAAAGGACGGGAAGAGCAGCTTATCCGCATCTGTGCAAGTTGTAAAAAACTTAAGCTCAAGGAAGAAGACTGGGTGGAAGTGGAGAAGCGTTTTTTAAAGGCCGTAGAAACCGATCTATCGCATGGCATATGTCCTGATTGCCTGAAAAAGCTATACCCGGAATTGGCCGACCAGCTCACTTGAACTTCTAATTGAACATTTTCACCTCTTTCAGCTTTATGCGGGAGCGATTGGGCCCAAAATCGCTCTTTAGAGCGTAGACCAGCATAAAATCCCCACAAAAAGACCGATAGAGCCCCTATTTGACTATAATTATACGTGTCGATCCCTATTAGCAGTTCGGTTAATAGATTTAAAAGTTAGAGAAAAAATAGCTAGATATAGTTAGCTTATTAAATACCCAGATATGGTATAATGGGGTGAATTTGATTTTGAATCAATCTATCTAATTATAATAGTTAAACTCCGAAGGGAGAAGATATGCGTAATAAGGCTGTCAAACTCGTTTTTTCTGTTGTATTTACGGTATTTACGATATTGTCCTCTGTACCGGGATATGCCCTACCCGAAGTGAAGCCTTTTAAAGCCTCACAAAATATTCAGAATCTCGCTCCACAGATGGTTTTCTCACCTCTTGAGGACCACCAGATAAAAGATGTCGCTCTTTTGGAATATCTTTTAATGTGTCACCTGAAAAAATCTCCGCGCGTATTTATGGAGACCGACCTTTCCATTGAAGAGAGGATCAGCGAACAGACAAAAGCTTTCATGGATTTTGAGAACAGGGTCAGACTGAACGATAAAGCTCTTTTGCTTCCGTGTAAAGTGAACAGCAATAATTATACGGCGTACATATCACTTGAAAATGATCTAAGCTCGCCCACCGTGAGGATCTTCACGGAAAAGGAAGTAGTGGCCCTGAAACCCGCACAGCTTGTTTCAGCTAAAGGAGAACGCGCCGAAAGGGAAGAGATAGAAGCTTACATAGAACATGAGAAGAATACCGACAGTGTTCTGGATGCGCTTGAGCCCGGTCAGAGAGTAATAATCGGAAGCGCCGATATCAGTGTGCGCAATATACTGAGTTTTCTTAACGGTCTGGGTTGCGGAGGGCTAGCCGAAGATCTGGAGAACTTTGCCGGCGAGAACCGCATTTTCAAAGTCGTCGGACTTCGTGATGTTCCTGCCGAACACGTAGACCACGCATCTAATATTGCCATTCATGTAAAGGACAGAGAGAGCGCGCTTGAGCTTGAGCTGGCGCTACTCCATGAGGTCCTTGCCAAAGCGGGGCTACCCTCCGCGGTCAATAACGCCCAATACATGCAAAAGGACGTACGCGAGGCCTATGTTGCATTTACCGAAGCCTCTTCAAAAGCATCCAGCGCCGCATTCGATCCAGAGCCGCTCCTGCAGAGCATTTCCATGCGTACGGACCAAAAAATAGACCTCAAAAATGCCCGCTTCGTTGACCTGAATGCCCTGCGTCAGAGGGATTATAACAATACCGTCAATGCCGAGGACCTTAAACCCGACCCCGACAAGGCTATAAAGGAACTTAATGAGTGGAAAATGCGCAATGCCGGAGCCCTTAACGAAAGATCCGGGGGCAATCTTTTCTGGACGAATCTCCAACAGAAAGCCTTTGAGCTTTATAACAAATATAATATACACCAGTTAAAGATGCACGGGAGGTTCGTTTTCTGTATGTCGATATTCGATAACGATCAGTTTCCGAACGTGCAGCATATGATAAGGCTCATATTCAAAAAGATGCATCTTGAGATGGACAAAGGTGACAGGATGCTGTCTCCGGAGGAGCATCGCTATCTCGCTAACACGCTCTCAAAAGTAGGCAGGGGATATTCTGTTATAGACAACAAGAACGTCAAATTCGCCTTCAACCAGATACTTTTCGATAATTCCGCCAAGGAAAGAAGAATAATAGAGCTCCGGTGGCTGATAGGAGAGATCGAAAAAGAACTGGACATGCCGGGAAGGGGGAACCTGCCGAAACTGGTGACCATGCAGGACCTTCACGGCGGACATCGAAGAGCGGCCTCTCTTATAGGTTTCGCTCTCGGTCTTGATGAAGGTGGCTACAGCAGGATAAATAACGTTGAAGACCTCAAAAGGATACTTGCCGAGGAAAACATCAACGTGGACGAACTTAACCTCAGGTTCGCCGGGCTCAGCGATAAATACGACAGGGGCAATGACCCGGTCGGCACTTACGAGCTTGTATCCTGGCTCAACCAGTCTCGTAAACTCAAGCCCATAACCGGCAATCATGATTTCTGGAGGGCCATCTCAGTTCTTGGGGTCCACGAATACTTTGATGTGGTAACGGACAGGCTGCGCGATACCTACGGTAAACTTATAGGCATCGCCGAAGAGAAGGGCGAGAAGGAAGAGGCGCAAAGGCTCCGCGAAGAACTGGAAGAAAGGCTTGTTGAAGTGGACTATCGTCTCAAGGCCAATAAGAACCATCATATAGGGTACTGGGCGCGGGACGCTTTTGAGCATGCCGGATGGGGGAATATAGAAATAGACCAGGTAAACGAGCGCAGGGCCAACAAAGCGATTAGCCGCGTTAACGAGGTGCTGCGGCTTAACGGCATAGATGAGATAGAAAAGATCGATATAGCTTCAAAGCGCTGCGAGTTCGACAGCGACCTCAAGGCCAAGAAAAAGATAAACGCCAAGATACGGTCGGAGAATGAAGCCCACAGGAACGATCCGGATTACCAGCGCAAGGAGGAGGTCAAGCTCCCCAATATCCTGAAAAAGACACTTGCTTATCTCAGAGCCGAGCTGGACCGGAGGAATGAGATCATAGCCCAGATAAATGCCGGACACGGGCTTGACATAAAGCCGATAGAGATAGACATAGTCACACTGGACAATTACAGGAGAGCTCCTGAAGTGATGGAGAAAACCCTCTGGGACCTGCAGAACCTCAGGCTTTTCTACGTTGACATGTTCGGGAACCTCCATATGCACGGGATACTGCCTTTTGACCCGGAGACGAAAAAACTGACGGTCGAATACAAAGAGCTTAAAGGCCTTCCCGCGCTTGAAATGATGCAGGAAGACATACGCAATTTTTTCATCGGCTACCGGGAAATACCCGATTCCCACGCTTTCCGGAAAAAGATGTGGGAAGAGGTGGGCGAGGCCCTTACCATCATAAATGAATGGTATTCCGACAAGAAAGCCTACGCTAAAGCGGCCGCGGTCAGGGAGTTCGTCGACCTGGGCGGACCGGCCGAACTGGGAGCGGATATACTCGGTTTCCCCGTACAGGAGTATTCAGCCCGTCCGGTGTCATTCATGATGATACTGGGGCACAATGAACGTAAGAAGTTCGCCAAGGGCGATACCCAAATGCCTTTCGTGAACATATTTACCGACACTGGCAGCGGCATTTTGCATATAGACTACGAGATGTCCGAAGGATACGCCAACAGAGGTGCGGTGCTTACTTTCCTCAAGAGGGATAAGGACGGCAGAAGGACCGGACTCAGGCTCTGGGGATACAAGGATTCGGAATCGGAGACCATTGAGGACCTCACTTTCCATGATGTTGAGGGAATGAGCGAAGAACAGCTCAGTTTCTTAAGGGAGCTCGCCGATGGCGAGTCCTTCATGAAATGGCTGCGTATCCGTTCTCTCAGGGAAATTCTCGCTCTTATCAACGAACCAATAGAACAATACATGGCCGAAGGCAAGGTAGTGGAAGCGGCGGAGTTATTGAGGGTAAGGTCCGTAGCGGAAGAGGAGCTCATAGCTGAAAAGGACGGGCTCGGCTCTCCGGGGGAGGCTTTAGCCGACCTTATCCGCAACCGTGAAGCCTTAGCCGGCAAGGATATTTCCGCGGAGAATTCCGCCTCGTGGCGCAGCCGGAAGGATAACGGCCAGGAGTATTCACCGGTCACGGTGGAGAGGGAGCTTGACTTTCTCAAGAACCTTGGGTTCTTAGCGGTCACGAACCTCACAAGACGCAACAGGGGCGAGGCTTACATCTACAAACTCAGCCCGATGGTCGCAGCCCTTACCGAAGAGGAGGTGGCCGAGCTCAGGGAGAGGATACCCCAGATGGAAAGCTGCCGTACGCAACTTGCTCCCGATGTGATATCCGACATACGCAAGTCAGTTATCAGGATAACGGCAGAGAAGATACACCTTACCAATCTCTCCATAGAACCGGCTATTTCTGAAGATAAGACGCTGTGGCACGTGATACCGGTATCGATGATACCTGCCGGCCAGCAAACGGCCATGCAAAGCCTGAGCCAGGCTCTTATAAAAGCGGGTTCACCCGAGAGGATACTTCTTGTCGAGGGAGAGGGGGAGAAACTCATACCAAAAGCGGCAGAACTTGCGCAGGACCCCAATAACATAGTAATGGCGGCCTGCACGAGCAGGGATATCATGCTTGAACTTGACGCCAAAGGAATACAGGGCCTTGTTTTCGAAGGAGAACTTGGCGAATTCAGGCAGTTCGAAGGCGTTTTGGCTGCGTTAAGGGCATATCATGCCGAGAACATATCAGCACTCAGGAATATATACAGGCTCCTCACGGGCAAACTGCCTCCCGCGGTAAGCGACGTTAAGGAGTTCGCTAAAACAGTTATTTTCTACCTGCCGCCGGTGGAAAGACTTAAATACGACCAGCTGCGCGACCTGAACGAGAACATGCTTGCCCTTATACAGGCCGCGTAATAATAGTTTTTCGCGGCTCATATATTCCACCCTGGATGGATTCACTCTATCCCGATCTTTTAAGTGAAACTCCCACCTTTTAGATGGCACCCGGCAGAATAAAGTGATAGAATATCCTGTAAATACCTAAAGGGGGCACAGGTGGTCATAAATATCCTGTACTTTACTTCAACCGGCAACACTCTCTGGCTTGCCCGGAAAGCAAAGAGCTTCATGGAAGAAGAGGGGCACACGGTCAGGCTCTTCGACGCGGTCACCGCGGGAAAGGAATTCAGCGAAAACTGTGATATGCTGGGGGTTCTCTATCCCGTCTGGGGATCCAACATGCCCGATCCCGTGAGGGAGAGGCTGGAAGGTTTGCCTGGAGCAGAGGGCAGGAAGGTCTTCCTGGTGGGAAACTGCGCTGTCTTTACCGGGGATACCGGCATGTACTGGAAAAAGCTCCTCGGGAAAAAGGGCTATGATGCGTTCTACATAGACCACCTGTTCATGCCGATAAACATAAATATACCCGGGTGGAACCTGTGGAAGGTGCCGGATGAGGATAAAAAGCAGAAAATACTGAAAGAGGCTTCCCGGCGCCTTGAGAAAATATGCTCCTCGGTCCTTGAAGGCGAGGGGAAAGTTGACGGGGTGAGCCCCTTTTCAAGGCTCTTCGGATGGGTCCAGAGAGCGGGCCTTAAGCCATTCACCGATTATGCCAGGAAGTTCTTTATCTGCGACAGCGATAGGTGCACCAGGTGCGGCCTCTGCTACAGGATGTGCCCTGTGGAGAACATAGAGATAGACCCCGGCAAGGGCGCTGTCTTCGGGGATAAATGCATCCTCTGCATGAAGTGCTACAACCTCTGCCCGGCTTTCGCGGTTCTCGTTGACAAGGCCAGCCGGGACACTGAAAGGTACCGCCGGTATAAAGGCCCCTCACCCGATATAAAGCCGGTCGAGTACAGGTAGTCCGGGTTGACCGGTGAAGGAAATCACCCGTGGAAGAGGCTCCTCGATTAATGGTATGCGGCTCATTATGCGGAACAGGATTAAGACCGGTCATGGCGGATATTTTTCTTGACAGTTCCGGGAATTGTGATATAATATATGAAAGTTAGTAAATAAGGCGTAAAGTTTATCCCACAAGGTTGGAAACGTACACCTTGTGGTTTTTTTATACTTACCATTATTTACTATAAAAAATGCGGAAGGAGGTAGTTTATAATGGTAAAAGGCACAGTAAAATGGTTCAATAACCAAAAAGGTTATGGATTTATTGCTCCTGAATCCGGTGATGATGTATTCGTGCATCATAACGAGATCCAGGGTGAAGGTTACAAGTCCCTCGAAGAAGGGCAAGCTGTTGAATTCGAGATTCAGCAGGGCGCCAAGGGGCCGATGGCCGTAAATGTAGTAAAGCTGTAATCCGCTCAAGATAAACAAGGTCCGGTAAAGTTACATAACGCCGGGCCTTGTTTTTTTTACAAGGACCGGTATGGGGCGTTTCAGGTTGACCGAGTCTGGCGCCAGGGGTCTTGGCTCCGCAATTAATTGGCTTGCGTCATTATGCGGAGCAGGGGGAAGATGATCAATATGAAACCCGGGGATATAGCCCCGAGCAGTATAATAGATATGGTTTAAAAAGAGGAGCTGACATGCATTCTAACATCTGGATAAAGATCTGCTCCAAGTGCCCGACCTGCAGGTACACAAGAAGCTGCAGGAGGCCTACTTTCCTTTACCGCATGGCGCGGGTTTTTGAAAAGATCTGCCCGATATGCTGGCTTGCCAACAGGGCAGCTGGAAGGGACATAAATAAAAGCGTGCACTTCGAGGAATGATATAAGTCACCGGAAAAAGGTAACGCCGAGAGGCTGCACGCGGCAGATATAACGATCAAACAACCTGCCACTTGCCCGGAAAAGAGACTTTATTCATCCGGTAAGAGTAATACGCGGCAAAAAGAAAGGCGCCTTCGGCGAAAAGCTTGAACGCATCTTCCATGGCCGATACCCAGGAGCGGAGAAGGGGGTCGGTAAGTATGTCCGCGCGGTTCGAGATAATATCCCCGGCAACCATTATCCCCATGAAAAGAACCCCCGCGATAAGGGCGGGGGCCGCTTTTTTGAGGGAGTAGAACTCTTTGCGGTAGCGATAGAGAACTCCCAATCCCACTGCGGCATAGGCAAGTATAACAAGGTCATCTATCCTGTCGGTAAGGGCGGTCTCCTCCATCCGGAAAAGCCAGTGGATGAACATATCTATCTTCTCATGGATCATTATGACCTCATCAAGCGCCAGAAAAGCGAACCCCGCGCAAATAACGATCCATATAGCCGTTCTTTTGATCCTGAAGACGAACCAGCAGAGAACGGATATTAACGCGAGCTGGATAAAAGAGATATAAGTGGCCAGCGCGCCTTCGGCAAAATACTCATCCGGGGTCTCCCCGAGGAAAAGGGCAGTGGCGACCACTATGAGGTTCAATAAGACTATTATAATTCCGGCTTTGGTCATGGACATGTCGATAACCTTATGTTCCTACAAATATATCAATGATTTATTGTAACCCATTGCCGCGTACATTTCAAACGGACAGAACCCTTGGACCAGGTGAACATCGAGGCCCTTAACCTGGGAAGGGCCCTTCACTGGTCAGGGTAATGATCCCGAGCCGGCTACATCAATACCCGGAATAAGAGAGTTTCCAGTGCAGCAAGAACAAAGACCAGGGGAAAAGCGACCCTGGCCACAAGATCGATTTTCCTGGCCGTTCCGATCCTGCCGGACCTCGCGAACCAGGATGTTATCACCACTTCTATAAGGGCCAGAAAGAC
Organism: Candidatus Omnitrophota bacterium; assembly: GCA_014728045.1. Lineage (NCBI taxonomy): Bacteria > Pseudomonadati > Candidatus Omnitrophota > Candidatus Omnitrophota bacterium. The sequence goes on along the minus strand of WJMH01000007.1, from coordinate 2,099 downwards.
CAGGATGGTCGCGACCAGAATAAAATAATCAAGCCTTGTCAGGTATTCTATTTTAGGTAGGGTAATACCGGTCATGAACCTGAAAGCGATGAGCGTGAGCATGGCCGTTGTCCCTATCGAAAGCTGTGTGCCCGTTTCCGTGGGGTCTATCCAGAAAACGATCCAGGACATCATGATAATGAAGAGTAAAGGCACTATTATCTGGATGATATAATACCCTGAAACGCGGGCGGCTTTTATTGACAGGGAAAATACTTTCTTGTCAAGAGCAAGGGGAGAGGGAACGGGGCCGGCTTCCAGCCCGATTATCCTCCAGTCGGCGACGGAGACCTCCTCCGCTATCCCGCACGGGAGATCCTCATTATTCTGGAACCGCACTTCCTGATCGGTGTACCTGGACGCGGTAAGGAGGATGTTAAAGGACTGTTTGTCGAATGGAAAATCCTTCAGCTTAAGAGGCTGCGAGAAAGAACCCCAGGAGCGCTGCTTGTAGACGACCCTTCCGTCGGGATATATTTCAACCTGCCGAGGATAGGTTTCCCAGAGTCGCTGCTGGTTGATGAACTGCATCTGGGGGTGCCACACCGCACCGAGGGGTTTACGCACCTTTTCATCATACTGCCCGGCGAGGCGGGGGTCGTTCCAGGTGAATTCGTAATACACGTTCGCGTCGAATTTCTGGCTTGCCGTATCAACGTCGTCTATATCGACCACATAGACCGAGACCCGGACCTGAGTGGGGCCTTGGTCCCTGAGCGGGCGGGTTACCTGTACGTCCCTCTGGACGTGGGCTTGCTTTACCTCCTCGACTATGTCTGCGGAAACGGCCTTTACCGCTTCTTCATCAACGGCCTGATCAATCTCGCGGGCGGCTTCCTTGACTATGTCCTTTTTCCGGACTTCAGCGGGTTTTTCGCCAGACGCCAGGGGGCTGAAGAATATAACGAAAAGAAAACAAAGGATAATGCGTTTCAACATAGCGGCCTCTTTTCTTTTAATTGTGCAATTTAAAGAAATTATAGCATATTTTATAGTTTGTACAACCAGCTGGGTATTTATTTTCAGTGAAGATAAGGATACTGCAGGCGGGTGAGAGAACAGGAGATCCCCCCTGAGGATTTGTAATAGAGAGATCCCGGGTGTATAATACATTTATTCAGCCTTTATGGATATTGACCACCAATAGAGGGACAGTAAGTGACCGCGGGTAAATGAACAACTACTGGGTGAGGCGACTTCTCCGGAAGGAGGGGTTGCCTTTTTGGTTTATAGGGGGGAGGGGATATGATCTATTTTTACAGGACCAGGGATTGCAAGTGGTGCCAGGCCGTCCAGGACGCCCTGGAGGAGATGGTGCTCGCCCATAAGGTAATCACCCTCGAAAAGGGAGAAAAGCTCCCTGAGAGCCTTCCAGAGGGCTCAAAACCGCCTGTTCTGGTAGATGAGAAGCAAGTCGTCAAAGGAAGCGATAATATACGTAAACACCTTGAAAAACTTGAAAAATTCAAGGCTCTCTGGGAAAAGTTCCAGACGGATGCCTGTTACTGTGATGAAGAGGGGAATGTGGAGTAGTTCCAGGGAAGAGAAATCGGCAAGGAGGAGTTTTTATGCAGCTGAAACAGGGAAGGATCTTCATGGGCAGGCTCAAGCACAGGTCAGACCTGCTGGAGGAGTTAACATCTCTTTGTAAAAAAGAGGATATACGCCTTGGAGTGTTCTCGGTCATAGGGGCGCTGGACTCGGTGAAGCTTGGATATTACAAACAGAATGAGCAGGAATACACAGAATGCGCGAGCCTGGATAAGAAACTTGAGATAACCTCATGCACCGGCAATATATCCGATAAGGACGGGGAGGTCTTCGTGCACGCGCATATTACACTGGCCGATCATAAAGGCAGCTGTTACGGCGGGCATCTCATGCCGGAAGCGAGGATATTCGCGGGCGAATATTACATAAAAGAGCTTACGGGAGGTAAATTATCAAGAGAGTTCGATCAGGAGACGGGATTGAGCCTTTGGCGGTGAGCAGGCAAGGGAGCGCCAAGGTTCTTGGCTCCGCAATTAATTGTCTAGAGCCATTATGCGGAGCAGGGGGAG